>PUOG01000059.1 GCA_003552745.1 Spirochaetaceae bacterium | reverse complement strand
TTGAGAAGTACAAAGAGCTCTATCCGAACGTCGATGTCGTTACCATGGACATCACCATGCCGAAAATGGACGGAGTAACCGCGCTTCAGCACATCATGGAGTTCGACAAGGATGCCTGCGTAATTATGATAAGTGCCCTCGGCAAGGATGACCTGGTTAAGAAGTCGCTCATGACGGGTGCCAGGAACTACATTGTAAAGCCGCTCGATCGAAAGAAGGTACTCGAGCGTGTGGTCTCGACACTGAAAAAGATGTGACGTGGAGTGCTCATGAAATCGGCGAACGCAATTCGGGTGGCCGCATTCGCAGCGGTTTTCTTTATCTCGGTAACAGGCTTATCAGCCGAACTCGCCGATCTGCTCGACGAAGCCGCAGACGCGTACGAAGCCGGCGAGTACGAACGTGCCGTAAATCTGTACTCCGAGGTGATTGAAGAGGACGACTCGCTCTTCGAGGCGTGGTACAATCGGGCTGTCTCGTATATGGAGCTCGGAAATTACGACGAGGCGGTCGCGGATTTCGAGTCTGCCGAGGAGATCGACGACGGAGTTGACGAGCTCTATTTCCAGCGCGGAACCGCTGAACTCCGTTCCGGGAGGTATGAAGCGGCAGTCGCCGACTTCGACCGATTTCTCGAACTGAGTCCCGACGACGTCCAGGCACTGAACAACCGGGGAGTTGCCAGATTGAGGAGCGGCGATATCTCTGCGGCCGTCGACGATTTCTCCGAAGCGATTGAGCGTGACGAAGGGTTCATCCAGGCGTGGTACAACCGCGGAAACGCGCGATACGAGCTGGAGGATTTCGAAGGGGCCGAGGATGATTATTCGCACGTATTGTCGCTCGATGGCGGGCATATCGACGCCAGGTTCAATCGAGGCAATACTCGATATGCGTTGTCGGACTTCGAAGGAGCCATTAACGATTTCAGGTCAGTAAAGACGGCGGACGATTCGTTCATCGAAGCGTATTACAACCTTGGCCTTGCATATATTCGTTTCGCCGAGCAAATGCAGGAAGAGTAATGTCCGAACAAAAAAGTGAAGTAGTTCTCGTTATCAATTGTGGTAGTTCGTCACTGAAATACGAAGTATACACGATGCCGGATCGGCAGAGCCTCGGAAAGGGGCAGGTCGAACGCATCGGGTTTCCTGGCGGACGACTCGAACAGAGCTCGCCAAAGGGTGCACTCGAACTCGATCGTGATATCGACGATCACGAGGCGGCCGCACGCCTCGTCGGGGAGGCGTTGGTCGATGCCGAGCACGGCATTGTCAATTCGGTCGGTGAAATCAGCGGGGTCGGCCACCGCGTTGTACACGGTGGGGAGAAGTACGCGCGATCGGTGGTGATCGACGATGAGGTGACCGAGGCGATTCGAGAGAATATCGAACTTGCCCCGATCCATAATCCGGCCAATCTCTCCGGGATTCAGGCAACGCAGGCGCTGTTGCCGGATGTACCCCAGGTCGCCGTGTTCGATACGTCGTTTCATCAGACTATTCCGCCGGCGGCGTATCTCTACGGAATTCCGCGGGAGCTCTACGACGAGTTCAAGATCAGGCGCTATGGGTTCCACGGAACGAGTCACCGCTTCGTGGCCAACGAAGCGATCAAGTTCATGAAGCGGTCGGTTGAGAACACGAATGTGATCTCCTGCCACCTCGGAAACGGTGCATCGATTACCGCGATACACAACGGTCGCTCGATCGACACCTCGATGGGCTTCACGCCGCTCGAGGGGCTCGTCATGGGAACCCGAAGTGGTGACCTCGACCCCGCCATCATCTTCTACCTGATGGAACGCGGCTACAGCGCCGAGCAGCTGAACGTCATGCTGAATAAGAAAAGCGGGATGCTCGGCCTCTCGGGTATATCGAACGATCTTCGGGATGTCGAGGAGGCAGCGGAGAAGGGTGATGAGCGAGCGGCGGACGCACTCGATGTCTACGCGCATCGGGTACGCAACTATATCGGCGGGTACAGTGCGAATATTGTTCGCGTCGATATCCTCGTGTTTACCGGCGGTGTCGGACAGTTCGGTGTGCGAATGCGGGAGCGCATCTGTCATCGCCTCGAGAATCTCGGAATCGTCATGGACTATGACCGGAATCGTGAGGTCGGTACGAATCCGGGAATCATCTCTACCGACTATTCGCCGACCTCGATTGTGGTCATTCCCACGAACGAGGAGCTCCAGATCGCCATAGACACCTACGAACTCGTCAATTCGTTAGCGTGAGCCTTGGAAACTGCTCCCATAACCCAGCAGGAATACCTCACAGCGGGGCGCTGTCTTCGTCGTGTCTATGAGGAGCGGGCCCGAGCGTTCGAGAACGGATCGGAGCAATCCGATAGCTCCGAGCGTTTTGCCGCGGAGCAGTACGAACGTGTCCGAGCGATCGCACGCGATCATTTCGCTGCTCGGACCGATTGTACCTTCAATGTGAGTGTCGGGGCGCTCGGCTGTGTAGCCGTCGTCGATATTCTCGAAAGGCGGCCGGACGGATCGGTGCGCCCGATCGTAGTGCAGCCGTATACCGGGGTGAAACCGAAGTCACTGGAGCTACTGCGGTATCAGACCGTCATTTTGCGGGAGGCCGGCTACAACGCTCAAGGCGGTGCGGTGGTGCGCCTTGCGAAGGGGTATGTGCGTGGCACCTTCCTCGAACCGGCGGAGCTATTCGTCGAAGAAGAGTGCCGGAAGCAGATCCGAGGCGGGTTGAACTCGGTTCGTAGACGCATTTCCGGTCTGATAGAAGTGCTCGGACAGCGCAAACCTCCCGAGCCGTGCGATCGTCTCGATCGCTGCCCGGTATGTTCGAGGTTGTCAGGGTCGTCTCAAACGGATGGAAGCGGCGACTCACCGTCGTCGACGGGCGGTATCGATACCGGGGTGCACACGCTGTTTCTCGGCTATGGGGTGATCGGCGATCTCGAGCGTGAAGGGTACAGCGATCTCTCCGATGTGCCGCTGTCGCGTCTTCCGGGAAGAAGGCAGCGGCTCCAGGTCCAGGCGGTGCGCGACGGCCGCCGCCATGTCGACTGCAATGCGCTTCGGGAGTTCGTCGAACGCTGTCGGTTTCCCCGTGTCTTTCTCGATTTCGAGACGGTGAGTGCGGCGGTGCCGCCGGTCGAGGGCGCCCGTCCGTGGGAACATCTGCCGATTCAGTTCTCCGTCCATCGGCAGGAAGCAGCGGGCGGGCCGATAGCGCACCGCTGGTTCATTGCCGACGATCTGTCGGAGTTGCACGATTCGACACGCGAGCTCGCGGAGACGCTGGTAGATGCGCTGTCCGACGCGCGGAGTGTCCTGGCGTTTTCGGCACCGTTCGAGCGGCGGATACTGCATCTTCTCGCGCGGCGGTGTGAACGATTCTCTACCGACCTGAGAAACGCCGCCGACCGGCTCGTCGACATCCAGGAGCCGTTCGTGCGGTTCATGCTCTATGAACCGGCACAGCAGGGGCGAACCGGCTTGAAGGCGGTGCTCCCGGCCCTGACGGGGGTCGACTACTACGATCTCGAAATCGCGAACGGGCGCGAAGCGAGCCTCGCATGGTACTACGACTACCGAGGAGTCCCGCCTTCGCCTCGACGGGAGAAGGTTGCCGAGGCGCTGCGAGAGTACTGTGCGCTCGATACGCTTGCACTCGTTGACATCGTGCGCCGCCTGGAGGAAATAGTTGATGGGAGCGATTGTAGCGACCGGGAATAATCGCTCTGTAACCCGCCGGACGGGGGCTGGACGACGACGCGAGTGTCCCACATAATAGAGATGATAGCCATGTAGGATGTAGCGCTTAAGAAGGACCTCATAGAGCTGCTGGCGCGGAACTTCAAATCCGAGCAGATCGATGAGCTGGGGAAGCTCGTGCTCGGCGAGTTCGATGTATACCGTCTGCTCAAGGCAGAGCGGCACGTTACTATGCCTCCGCGTTCGGCGGCGGAGTGCCTTGTTGCTCACTGCAGGAAGAATGACCATATACGCGCTCTCATCCAGCTGCTGGTTGAGACAGATGGGTCGAAACTGCTCGGAAAGCCGGTATACGTGGACGACATCGAGCCCTTTCTCGAAGGCTTGACGCGCGGTGGCCTGGTTTACGACTTCGAACGGAGAAGGCTCATCCGACAGAAAGACGACCCGGTGGAAATGCCGAATTGGGGATCGTTGCGCGAAGGGCGCGAGTATCCGGCAAGCATCTGCAGCATCGATCTGGTCGGTAGTTCGGAGCTCGTGAGAAAACATGGGCTGCGGAAAATGCGGAAAGTCTGTTTTCTGTTCCGACAGTTCATTAAAGAGAAGCTGAGAACCCACAATGCCCGGATCTGGAGCTGGAACGGAGATGGAGGAATCATCGCTCTTGCATTCAAGGAGCATCAGACTCGAGCCGTCCGCTTTGCGCTCGACATCCAGCTTTCGATGCCGGTCTTTAACACGAGGCCTGACTTACCTATAGACGACGAAATCCAGTTTCGAATCGGCATCGATTCGGGACTCGTTCGGTATTCGAGCGATACCGGTGCGATAGTCTCCGACGTTATAAACTTCGCGGCTCATCTCGAGAAGCAGGCAACGAAGCCGGGTGGTATAGCGGTCTCGCAATCGGTGCTCGACGAGGTGTCTCCGCGCCTCGCGGGGCCGTTCAAGAACTACTTTGATTTCGAGGAGCGATCGGCCCGTAGTATCGATATCCGACTCGACGCTGTGTTCGCCGGTGGTATCGGCTCCGCGAATGGTGCCCGGCAGCCCGAATTCGTTGAGTGAGCGAGATCGATTTCTCCTGCAACTACCGGGCAGAGGCTGAAAAAGTCCGGTCGGTCTGGTATCTTTGAGCTCATGGTTTGTATGGGTTGCGGCGTGAGTGAGGGCGTGATCGAAATCCGGCATACCGCCGGCGGCAAGAATCACGTAGTGCACCTCTGTGAGGTATGTTCCCGTGAGCGTGGGATTCACCCGGAACCGCGTCGAGAACCCGATATCAACGAGTTGTATTCCACACTCCTTTCCGGTCGATCAGTTGACCGGCGTAGTCGGGAAGCCGAAGAGTGCGTCCGCTGTGGCACGACGAGCGCGGATGTGCGCCGGTCGAGACAGCTGGGATGCCCCGAGTGTTACTCGACGTTCGCGTTGAGTGTCGCTCGGCTGATCGGTCGTTCCGGGAAGCTTACCCAGCATCAAGGACGGCTTCCGCGTTCACTGCAGACATTCCGCACGCTGATCGTAGATCGTGAGAACCTCAAGAGTGAACTGAAATCGGCTTTGGCCGAAGAAAACTTCGAGCACGCTGCCCGTATTCGCGATCGGCTCGCTCGCATGGATCAAACCGCCAGCGAAGCAGAGATATGAGCATTCCGCTTCCCGTATTCGAAGGGGAAGGGGGATGGTTCAGCAGATCGGGGCCTGAACACGACGTCGTACTTTCTTCTCGCGTCCGTCTGGCAAGAAATCTCGCCGATTCGCCGTTTCCCGCCAAGATGAGCGATGAAGAACAGGCTGAGTTCGAGAGCATCGTTACTCCGGTGTTCGAAAAGCACTTTCGATCGCCGGCTTGGTGTACCTTTGACATGGACATACTATCGGCACAGCACCGACAGCTCCTACGTGAACGCAATCTACTCGCTACTACCGATGCTCTCGCTCGCCCGTTTCTGTTGATTGCTCGTGCCGACGAACGGGCTCTACTGAGCGTGAACGTGCGCGACCACTTCCATCTGACGGGTCTGCGGAGCGGATTCGATCTGCAATCCTCATTTGCCGATGCGAAGAGCGTCGAAGCCGAGCTGGAGAGCGAACTGCGATTCGCAGTGAACATGGAGTTCGGATATCTCACAGCCGAGGTCGACAACTGTGGAACCGGTTTACGGGGGAGCGTACTTGTGCACTTACCCGGCCTCGCCGCGATGGAGGCAACTCAGCGCGTTTTCGGTGAGCTGCTGTTTGACCATTTTCGCGTGAAGGGTTTTCTCTCGAGTCGCACCGAGAGTCTCGGGCACGTTTATCAGATCTCCAATAAGGAATCTCTCGGAAAAAGCGAGGAAGCGTTGATACGAGAGCTTGAAGGAGCAGTCGGAGAGTTATTACTCTTGGAGAGAGCGGCGCGGACCCAGGTGCTCCAGGCTCGCACCGCGCGTACCCGAGAGATGTTTCGCCGCGCATGGGAAATGCTCACCGAAGCGGAGGTTCTGAGTGCGGAAGAGGCCCTGACAGGCCTGCTCAACATCCGATTCGGGGTATCGTCGGGTATCATTGAGGATGTAACGCTGCCGAAGGTAACGGCTTTATTGTTCCAGGTTCAGAAATGCCATATATTGGAACGTGTGGCGGGGGACGAGATGGATATCGACGTGGACGCTGAGCGCGCCGATTTCGTGCGGCAGATCCTTGGCGGGAGATTGAAGCAACGCGACCGGTAGTAATGAACGGATTCGCTGGGAGGAAACGAACCCTATGTTCAAGGGACTGACACAAAGAGCACAGAAGGTGCTGACTATACTTGCGCAGGATGAGGCGAAGCGCTTCCATTCCGATCAGCTTCTTCCGGAGCACATCGTTCTCGCTCTTCTCAAGGAGGGTGGCGGACTAGGTTTTCAGGCTCTTCAGAAGTGCATGATCGATCCGGCGAAAATGCAGATCGAGTTGGAGAAATCAATCCCTCGTAAGAAGAGTGGGTTCATCCTCGGCGATGTCCCGCCGTCACCTCGAGGTAAGAAGGTGTTGGAGGATTCGGCCGAGGAAGCTCGTCTTCTCGGGCACGAATACATCGGAACCGAGCATCTTCTCCTCGCCTGTGGGCGCGAAGACGGCGGTGAAACCGCGCGTATTCTCGAATCGTATAGCGTCAACATCGATATGCTGCGTGAAGTGGTGGCCGAATTGTCGGGCACCTCTCCATCCGGATCGGCCGCTGGAGCGACGCGCTCGTCGTCCTCGGCACAGAAGCGCAAGGCGAGCACATCATCCAACCAGAAGAAAACGACGCCGACACTGGACGAGTTTGCTCGCGATCTTACTCAGTATGCTACCGACGGGAAGCTCGATCCGGTCGTAGGTCGCGATCGAGAGATTGAACGGGTTGTCCAGATACTCGCTCGTCGCTCGAAGAACAATCCCGTTCTCATCGGCGAACCGGGTGTCGGGAAGACAGCGATAGTGGAGGGGCTGGCCACACGGATTGTCGAGGCTGGTGCCCCAGAGGTGTTGCTGAATAAGCGGGTGCTTACACTCGATCTCGCATCGTTGATCGCCGGCACGAAGTACCGCGGTGAGTTCGAGGAGCGTCTCAAGCGCGTCATGAAGGAGATCGTGAACGCCGGCAACGTCATCCTGTTTATCGATGAGCTTCATACAATCATCGGGGCCGGCGGAGCCGAAGGCGCGATTGATGCCTCGAACATGCTGAAGCCGGCGCTCTCGCGGGGCGAAATCCAGTGCATCGGCGCCACGACTCTGAACGAGTACAAGAAGTACGTCGAAAAGGACGCAGCTCTCGAGCGGCGGTTCCAGACGATCTTCGTCGACGAGCCGAGTGTCGAAGAGACCATACAGATTCTGCAGGGCATCAAGGCGCAGTACGAGGAGCACCACAACGTCAGTTATACCCCCGGAGCGCTCGAAGTCAGCGCCATGCTCAGTCGGCGGTATATTACAGATCGCTATCTTCCTGATAAGGCGATCGACCTTATGGACGAAGCGGGAAGTCGAAAGCGCATCCATAACAGCGTTAGACCGACCGAGCTCGCGGATCTCGAGAAAGAAATCGACCGGCTGACGCAGGAGAAGCTGAATCTCGTGAACAGTCAGAACTACGAGCGCGCCGCCGCGGTTCGTGACCAGGTTCGAGAGCTGAAAGCACGGGTCGAGCAGATGAGGAATGAGTGGAAGGTCACGTTGAAGACCGAACAGAACGTGGTCGATAGCGAGGATATCCAGTACGTAATCTCGGATATCACCGGTATACCACTCGCCCGAATCGCCCAGAGCGAGCAGGAGAAGCTGCTGCACGTCGAGCAGGAGCTGCACAAACGGGTAATCGGTCAGGATGACGCGATCAGCGTCATTGCGAGTGCGATCCGGCGCAGCAGGACCGGCCTTTCGAGCCCCAGTCGGCCGATGGGAAGCTTCGTGTTTCTCGGCCCGACCGGCGTGGGAAAGACACTGCTCGCGAAGACGCTGGCGGAGTTCATGTTCGGAAGCGACGACGCCCTCGTGCGCATCGACATGAGCGATTTCATGGAGAAGCACAACGTGTCGCGGCTGGTAGGTGCTCCTCCGGGCTATGTCGGTTATGAAGAGGGTGGTATCCTCACAGAGCGAATACGGCGCAAGCCGTACAGCGTGATCCTACTCGACGAGATCGAGAAGGCGCACCCGGACGTATTCAATATTCTGCTGCAAGTCCTCGAAGAGGGCGAACTTCAGGACAATCTCGGGCACAAGGTCAGCTTCCGCAATACGATCCTGATCATGACCAGTAATGCCGGAGCCCGCGAAATCACTCGTGACAGCCAGGTCGGATTTCAGCAGTCCGACGAGAGTGTGTTCGAGTATAGGGAGATCCGAGCCTCAGCGATGAACGAGCTGAAGAAGTTCTTCCGTCCCGAGTTCATCAACCGGGTAGATGAGACGGTGGTCTTCCACAGTCTGAGCCGTGAGCAAATCCGGGAGATTCTCGATATCGAGCTCGCGGAGGTCCAGCAGCGTCTGGTCGAAAAGGAGATCAAGCTCGAGGTCAAGAAGAGTGCCAAGGAATTCATAATCGACACCGGTTTCGAGATTAAGTACGGAGCGAGACCGTTGCGCCGGACGATCCAGCGCGAGATCGAAGACCCGCTGTCGATGGAAATGCTCAAAGGGCGCTTCGCTGCGGGCGATCAGGTTATCGTTCATATGCGAAACGGCAAGGTCGCCTTCAAACAGGGACAGAAGAAGCAGCAGGTGCGTGAGCTCGCCGCGAGCGGCAGCAGCGCAAGCTCGAACTGATCGCGCGGATTATAGCCGCTCTCATGCACGGCGGGTAGGACGGTACCGCCGTGCGGGGCTTGCGTCGGCGTGGTTACGGCGTGGCTCCGACCACGGCCCGGCCCCAACTACGGCGTCACGCCGGTTTGGTACAATTCGAGTATAGCCTCCAGCGCCCGCCGTTCGGAGGCGGCTATGCGAACCTCCTTTCGCTCGAACGAACCTTCGATCGTCACCGTGACGTGTTCGCCTCGAAGAATCGATTCGAGGACCGCCAGGACGGAGTTGGTAGCCGGGATTCGAGCTATCTCACGACGATGCGAACTGTTTTCCACACGCTGAACCGCGTCGTCGTCGATCATAAAACGCCGTACCGAATCATCAATAGCAAGCTGAAGGACACGCATGTCGAACGCCGGCAGGTCGGTCGATCGATGTACGTCAACGGCGACGACGAGCGTGTGTTCGCCATCATTCCCGGTTTCCGTCTCGATATACGGATAGAGTATATCGCCGCTCCACGGATTGCGTCGGTGATCGTATATCCGGAATCCTCCGTCGATTGATTCCGAAATGACGCGGCGATCGGGTGAGAGGTCGTGAGATTCGGCAGGCCTCGGCGGGAGAGTGCGATCGGTTCGGCGGTACGGTGGAGCAGGCCGCGGTTCGTGGTGTCCGCCGCGTGCCGAAACCTCCCGGAGGGGCGAGACTCCGGGCGGCGGGACAGGTGCCTCCGTGGCCGGTCCCGGTGGCGAACCGAGGTGACGCAGCGGAGTTCGCGGCTCCGCCGGTCGAGGCGGTTCATCATACAACGCTGTTGGTGCGGCAGGTCGCGGACTCATATGCTCCGGACGGCGATCGCGTACCGCGGAAGCCAATCGGTCGAGCGCCGCGAGTGCGGGCCGAACGCGAAGGCCGAGATCGTCGATACTCTCAGCAAGCTGGTCGGAAAGTGTGCGCAGCTCGTCGAGATCCGATTCGAGCTCTTCCATAACGGCCAGTTCGTCTTCGAGCCGCGAAACCTCGGCGAGAAGCTCCTCTCGTTCACGCTCAGACTCGGTGAGTGCATCCTCGTAATCGAGTACCACCCCGCGGGTTGCACAGCCTGAGAGTGAAATGACGAGAACGAGCAAGGTGAGCATGATAACTCTACCGGATTTCCGAGCGAAATCGCGCACAGGAGACTCCTTAACCGCGTCCACTTCTATTGTCGAGCGTATATCGAATAGCCTCAAGCGTTTCGTGTCTTTCCGGGGGCGTTCTCTTCTCTACTTGTCCGGTTCTACCGCGAACTGGAGGGGATAGTCTGCCTCCTTTGCCATCTTGTGAGCCTGATTTACCTTGGTAACCGCAATGTCGTACGTGTAGACGCTCACGGTGCTGTGACCGCCACGGTGAGCGCGGATCATGATTTTGTAGGCTTCGGCCGATGATTTCCGAAAGACCTTTACAAGGACTTCTACAACGAACTCGCGGGGAGTGAAATCGTCGTTGAGCAGGATAACCCGATACATGTCCGGCTTCTTAACCTTCGGTTTCTTGCGGGTTACGAGGTCGGTACCACCGTCACCGGGGCGCTCTACACTTCCCACGGGCGCATCCTCCATCGGCGATATGGGGTCGGGTTGTAACAAAAAATAGCGCGGTAGGTGTCGAACCGTCGAGTCGTGGTGAGAAGTGTTTGTATTGACCTGCAACTCTTGATACTCTATGGACGCAGATGGCATCGAGAACGAAGAACCCCGAGAAGAAGAAGAAGACGAGCAACGGCAACGGAAGCGTGAAATCTGTCACACGCAACTCTTCGACATATGACGAGAGCAAGATCAAGACCCTCAGCTCGCTCGAACACATACGACTGCGAACCGGGATGTATATCGGGCGTCTTGGCGACGGTACCAACCCGGACGACGGCGTATACATCCTGCTCAAAGAAGCTATCGACAATGCAGTCGATGAATACATCATGGGTCACGGGCAGCGAGTCGAGGTGTCCGTACGCGACGGTCGTGTTTCTGTTCGTGACTACGGAAGAGGCATTCCGCTCGGGAAGGTCATCGAGTGTGTCAGCGTCATTAACACCGGCGCGAAGTACAATGACGAGGTCTTCCAGTTCTCGGTCGGATTAAACGGAGTAGGAACCAAGGCGGTCAACGCACTCTCGACCGATTTCCTGGTCCGCTCGGTTCGTGACGGCGACTACTCCGAGGCACGTTTTTCCCGCGGTGCTCTGACGAAACAGAAGAAAGGAAAAACATCGAAAGAGCGCAATGGGACGTACGTGGAGTTCGAACCGGATCCGGAGATCTTCGGGGACTACGCGTTCAACACCGAGTACATAGAGCAGCGCCTGTGGAACTACGCGTACTTGAACGCAGGGCTCACCCTGACCCTGAAGACTCCTGAAGGCGGTACGCAGCGATTTACGAGCTCAAACGGTCTTTATGACCTGCTCGGCGCCGAGGTCGGCGACGAGGCGCTATACGAGATGGCACACTACCGTGGCGATCATATCGAGTTCAGTTTCACGCACACCGACAACTACGGTGAGACCTATTTCAGTTTCGTTAACGGCCAGTTCACCTCCGACGGTGGGACTCACCTCTCCGCGTTCCGGGAAGGTATTCTCAAGGGCGTGAACGAGTTCGCGAAGAAGAACTACTCAGGTGTCGACGTGCGCGAAGGGATAGCCGCCGCAATCGCCGTGAAACTGACCAATCCGGTTTTTGAGAGCCAGACAAAGAACAAGCTCGGCAACACCGAGATCCGTTCCTGGATCGTGAATGCAACGAAATCGGCGGTCGTCGACTTTCTCCACCGAAACCGTAATGCATCTTCGAAGATCAGCGACAAAATCGCCTCCAACGAACGGCTGCGAAAGGAACTGCAGGCGGTCAAGAAGGACGCCAAGGAGAACGCCCGCAAGATTGCCCTGAAGATTCCGAATCTCAAAGACTGTAAGCATCACCTGGAGGATGGGCCGAAGGGTGAAGACTCCACAATCTTCATCACCGAGGGGCAGAGTGCATCGGGTAGCATGGTGAGCTCGCGCGATGTCTATACCCAGGCGATCTTCAGCCTGCGTGGGAAACCGCAGAACGTGTTCGGTCGAAAACGTGCCGACCTCTACAAGAATGAAGAGCTCTTCAACATGATGATGGCTCTCGGTATCGAAAACGGAGTAGATGGACTGCGTTACGCGAAGGTCGTGATTGCAACGGACGCCGATCACGACGGATTCCATATTCGAAATCTACTGTTGACCTTTTTCCTCAACTATTTCGAGGAGCTCGTCGTCGCCGGCCACATCTATATTCTCGAAACACCGCTCTTTCGGGTACGGAACAAGAAGGAAACTCGCTACTGCTACAATCCGCGAGAACGGGACGCGGCGGTGAAGGAGCTTTCGTCTCCGGAGGTCACCCGCTTCAAGGGACTTGGAGAGATTTCTCCGAGCGAGTTCGGCCGTTTCATCGGTCCGGATATGCGGCTCGAGCGTGTGTCGGTGAAGAGTATCAAGAACATCAAAGAGACACTGACGTTCTATATGGGCAAGAACACGCCGCAACGACGCGATTACATCATGGAGAACCTGGTGTAGCGTGTAGCAACACAGAGCTGACATGGCATACGTTAATACGCTGTTCAACAACAACTTCCTCGAATACGCGAGCTACGTGATCAAGGATCGTGCGATTCCGGACATAGAGGACGGTCTGAAGCCTGTTCAGCGCCGGATACTGCATACGCTTCTCGAGGTGGACGACGGCAAGTTCCATAAGGTCGCGAATGTCGTCGGTCACTGCATGAAGTACCATCCGCACGGCGATGCATCCATTTACGCTGCGCTCGTGTCGCTTGCGAACAAAGATCTCTTCATCGACAAGCAGGGTAATTTCGGCAATGTTTTTACCGGCGATGAGGCGAGCGCTGCTCGATACATTGAATGCCGGATTCTGCCGTTCGCCAAGAGAGTGCTTCACAATCCCGAGCTCACCGAATATGTCGACAGCTATGACGGGCGCAACCGTGAGCCGGTGACGTTCCCGGCGAAATTGCCGCTGGTACTGGTTCTGGGTGCCGATGGTATCGCGGTCGGAATGTCGACGCGTATTCTCCCACACAATCTCATCGAGGTCATGCAGGCGATGCAGGCGAGGTTGCGGGGCGAACAGGTCGAGCTCTATCCCGACTTCCCCGGCGGCGGGCTGGTCGATGTAAGTGAGTATGATGACGGGCAGGGCAAGGTCCTCTGTCGGGCTCGAATCGACACGTCGGACCCGAAGCGCATCGTGATTCGCGAGGTGCCGTTCGGGACGACGACCGAAAGCCTCATACAGTCGATCGAGAATGCCGCCCGGCGCGGTAAGGTGAAGATCCAGAGCATTCAGGATTACACCGGAGAAGACGTCGAGATCGAGATACGACTCGCCCGTGGTGTATATGCCCAGGACGTTGTCGATGCACTCTATGCATTCACCGACTGCGAGGTCGCCATTTCCACGAACCTCCTCGTAATTCGCGACAATCGCCCGGTATCGATGACGATTCCGGAGATCATCGATTACCACTCCGAACGTCTCGTGGAAATTCTCCGTCTCGAGCTCGAGAACGAACGAGGGCATCTCCTCGATGATCTCCACGCTCGGACCCTCGAGCGCATCTTCATAGAAGAGCGACTGTACAAGCGCATTGAGGAGGAAAAAACGCAGGATGCCATTATGTCGACGGTGATCGAGGGGTTCGAGCCGTACAAGAAGGAGATCCGGCGTAAGGTCACCGAGGAAGATGTCGAGCGGCTGCTGAAGATCCCGATCCGCCGGATATCACGCTACGATATCGAGCGTGCGCGGCAGGAGATGAAAAAGATACGCGACCGGCTCGATGTGGTTAAGCAGCACCTGAGCGATCTGGTCACGTACGCGGTCGACTATCTCGATACACTTATCGAGGCCGAGAGTGAGCGTCACGCACGGCGCACCGAGGTGACCGAGTTCGCCCGAGTCGACGCACGGGAGGCGGCCGCACGCAATCTCAGCCTGCGTTACGACGAGAAGAGCGGCTATCTCGGGTACGGAGTTGCCGGCGGGAAAGAGCTCTTCAAGGTGAGCGAGTTCGATCGTGTCCTGATCATGCGCAAGACCGGCACCTATCAGGTAATCCGCGTGCCGGAGAAGCTCTTCGTCGACCGTGGCATGCTCGCTTGTGGCCTCGCCGACAAGGAGCAGCTCTCGAAGCGTGTTTTCAATATCGTTTACGCGGACGCCAAGACCGGATACCCGTATCTCAAGCGCTGTCGCATCGAAACGTACATTCTCGGTCGCAGTTACGATGTCGTCCCGAAAGGTGTGAAGATACTCGCCGTTTCGAGTAGAGAGCAAATAGCCGCCTACGTTCGCTTCGAGGCCGGCCCGCGATCGAAGAAGACCGAAGAGGCATTTCCGGTCGAGAACTACCTCGTAAAGAGCGCCAAGGCGCGAGGGGTGCGGCTTCAGGCAAAGAAGGTAAAGACGGCACGCTTCGTGTCGGTCGAATCGAAGATAGCAAGCGAGGCGATGAACGGCGGATAGTCAGGAGCTTGTCGGACATATGGGCAGTATTGAATATCGGAGAAGCCCTGAGGCGACGGCATTCCGTGTCCATCGTGGAGTCGGGCGAACGGACGCTATTCCCACCGGAAAAGTGTCGCCGATACAAACAGGAAGAACAGCGACGTGGCGGTGAGAGCGAGTAGATTCGGGAGCAATTGGACGAGACCCGCTCCCTCGAGCATGACCGCGCGGGCGCCGTCGACGAAGTGGGTCAGCGGTAGCACGTTCGAGACCTGACGTACAAGTGTAGGGGCTCCTTCAAGCGAGAAGAATACACCGGAGAGTATCACCATCGGAAAGATTACAAGGTTCATCAATCCGCCGGCGAGCTCCTCGCTTCTCAGTCGTCCGGCAAAGACCAGCCCGATGGCTATCATCGATATAACCGCGAGGGTCATGAGCAGCAGGAGTAGCAGATACGAGCCGTTCATGGTGAAACGCAGGAACGCATTGGTACCGGCGTAGACGAATGCGGAGGTTATCAAAACGATCACTACGCGACTGGCGACCTGCGCGCTTACGAACGTGAACGCGGATACGGGGGTAGCCTTCAGGCGCTTCAGCACGCCGTTCTTTCGATATCGGACGAGCACGAAACCGACGCCAAACAGACAGCTGAACATCATATTCATCCCGATTACACCGGGCACCACCCAATCGACATACCGGATCGGATCGCCTGCAATTTCGCGCTCGACAAAACCGTCTTCAGCGGCAGCATCAACGCGTACGTTCGAGCCGTTTGCCGCCGCCTACCACTCCAACGGTGAAGAGCGAATCTCCGTAACCGGAGAAAGCGAAGGCGAATCCGAACACCAGCAGGACAGGGAAGAGGATATTCCAGGAGAGTGCTCCCCGATCGCGAATGAACTCCATCGTGCGCGCCTTGAAGAGCGCGACGAACTTCTTTGTTGCCGTGCCTTTGTTCATGTCTACGCTCGTAACGAGGATCCGGTAAGTTTCAGAAAGAGATCCTCGAGATCCGGCTTGTGAACCGACAATCCGTCGAGATTCAGATCGGCGTCGAGTAGTCGCCGAATACTCTCATCGACGCGATCGGATACCATTTCAACACTTCCGTCGCGCGCGACCGCTCCCTCCGGCAGCGTGGCTGGATCGCGGAGAAAGCTTGAGCCCGGATCGGGAACGCGGATCACCGCTCCGCTGAAGTGCCGGTCAAGAAGGGTCTGCGGTGTGTCGAGCTCGAGAATGCGGCCGTGATCCATAATCGCTACCTGATCGCAGAGCAGTTGCGCTTCATCCATATAGTGCGTCGTGAGAATGATGGTGGTTCGCTCCGATTTGATCCGCTCGATGAGCGACCAGAAGTTACGCCGTGCCTGAGGATCGAGACCGGTTGTCGGCTCGTCGAGGAACACGAGCTCGGGCCGGTGGACGATCGCGAGAGCGAGCAGAAGGCGCTGCCGTTGTCCGCCGGACAGCTTCCGATTGTCTCGATCGATGATGTCTCCGAGCGAGCAGATATCCACGATTTCGCTCAGCGAACGCGGATCGGGGTAGAATGAGGCAAAGAGCTCCAACGTTTCGCGCACGGTAATAAACTCCGGAAGCGCGGTACTCTGAAACTGAATGCCGACCTTCTCCTTGAAGCGATCGTCGATCGGTGCGTTACGGAACACTATTTCGCCGGAGGTAGGGGCGAGAATCCCCTCAATCATCTCGATCGCGGTTGTCTTACCGGCGCCGTTCGGTCCCAGCAGCCCGAAGCAGATTCCTTCGGGAACGTCGAAGGTGATCCCATTGACCGCAGTCACGGTGCGATAGCGTTTCACCAGATCTCTGACGGATATAATCGAACTCATCGTTTCGCTGATAGTGTACGGAAAAAAAGTCGTCCCGACTATCGGGAATCGTTCAGCGACCACCTATCCAATAGACCGTCCTGTCGGCCTTAATCGCCTCCAGCACACCGCTGGAGATGGTATAGTCGCTGAGCCATCCACCGGTGCGCTGCTCGCGTCCGAGCACCACCGCCCGGTAAGCGATACGCGAGAGCAGGGAGCAGGTTCGGCGGTAGTGTTCGACCTCCGCGTCCGGAGCACCCGAAGAGCTGCCGTGAAGGTGAAAGAAACGGCACACTGTGTTGCGACGGTGGGCGACCACACCGGGGCGAGAACCGCGGTACGCTTCTTCCCAAGGCCGTTCCGTATTCCCGCTCTCACCGGCTGCCAGCGATCGAGAGATCACCTGTGCGGTGTGTTGGGGTCCTTCCGGGGCGGTCGAATGCATCCAGACTATCGCGAGGGTCGGCGAGCCTCGTTCGGCGAAAGCCACCGTAAGTGCAGCTTCGTAGCCGGCTTCGTCGGTGTAATCGCACACAAGCGGGTAGATGTTGCGATGCTCGGCAGCGAGGGTTTCGAGACGGTCGCGGTTTCGCGCGACAACGGACACGCGCCATCCCCAAAAGGCCAACGTGCGCACCGCATCGGCGAGCATTCCGCTTGCGCCAACGGCGAGCACATGAAAGGGCTCCGCGCCGCTCTCGAGCGGCGTCGCCGTCTCGGGCAGTGTGGTCGGCTGCTGTTTGTGCTGCCCCATATACCGCTCCGGTTCAGTCGATCAGACGGCTCCTCAAGCGGAACAGCGCCACGGTACCAAATATCGCGGTAAAAAGCACCACATATGCAGCATCCCAGAGGTGCACCGACTCCCACTGCGCGAATGTCAGCGCACGGGCGAGTCGTACGGCGTGTGTCAACGGGATGATTTCGGTGATCGGCCGTGCTGCAGCGGGCAGATTCTCGATCGGAAAGAAGACCCCCGAGAAGAAGAACATCGGCGAGATGAAGCCGGAGAAGTAGAAATTGAAGTGGTTGATCGTCTTTACGAAGCTGGTGATGAAGAGCGAGAGGCATGCGAACATCAGACCGGTCGCGAAGCCGACGAACGGCACGAAGATAAGGCGCCCGAACGGAAGTACACCGAAGACCGCAATGACTATCGAGACGCTCAGGGTAAAGGTGAATCCTTTCGTCGCCGCCCAGAGCATTTCGCCGATAATCAGATCGTTGGCGGTAAGCGGCGAGCCGAGCATACCCTGATACACCTTGTCGAACTCGAGGCGAATAAAGGTTCCGAAACTGCACTCGAATGCAGCGGTAAACATGGCGGCCGTGACGAGCAACCCACTTGCGAGATACTGGATGAACGGCAAACCGTCCATCTCGGTAACGTACGCTCCGAGTCCGAAACCGATACCGACGAGAAAGATCAGCGGCTCGAGAAACGGTGGGAGAGCGTTGCTGAATAGATTGCGAGTATAGACGCGCGCGTGGCGAAGCCACACGCTGTAAATCCTATGAACGAAGTTTGGAGGATCGTGGGTGATCGAGCGGGTTCCTGTCTGCACCTGCTCGGCGGATATGCTACTGGAGCTCATTGAGACTCCTCCCCGTCGCCTTGATGAAGAGATCTTCGAGATTGACCGGTCGCAAGAGATAATCGTGCGGGTCGATTCGCGATGTCATTCTCTGGAGAACCTGCTGATCGTTCGCGTAGTAGATGATTCGCTCACCGAGCTGATCCTTACGCCAATATGCGTGATCACCGGCTCCGCGTTCGGCCGCCGGCGCCACTCTTGCGTTCATCAGCTCGAGTACGTGCTGCTCGATATTCCCCGCGAGCAGCTGTCGCGGCGGCCCATCGAGTACCGACTTCGCTCGATCCATGATCACAACGTTGTCGGCGAGCTGGAACGCTTCGTCCATATAGTGGGTGGTCAGGAGAATCGTGACACCACGATGTTTGAGATTGCGAAGCTTCTCCCAGATTACCTGGCGCACCTGAGGATCGAGTCCGGTGGTCGGCTCATCGAGAATGAGCAGTTCCGGATCGTTGAGCAGAGCTCGTGCAATGATGAGCCGGCGCTGCATACCGCCGGAGAGCTCGCGCGTTCGTGCCCGCCGCTTGGCGCCGAGCTCCATGAAATCGAGAAGGTAGTCGATCTGCTGTTCGATAAAATCGTGAGGCAGACCGTAGAACGTAGCGTAGTTGCGGAGATTCTGTTCGACGTTCAGTTCTACATCGAGGTTGTCTTCCTGCGGAACCACGCCACTTTTCGCCTTTACCGAAAGCTGGTCGGTGCGCGGATCGAAGTCGAACACCCGCATGCGCGTTTCGGTGTGGGGGTCCGGGACGGCCCTCCCGTAGAGCGTCTTCATGGTCGTCGTCTTGCCGGCCCCATTCGGACCGAGAAACGCCGCACACGTCGACGGCTGAACGGCGAAGCTTACGTCGTCCACCGCACGGAACGCGCCGAAACTCTTGTAGAGGTGAGATACTTCGATCAATGGTCTGCTCATGGCTGTCGAAATGTAGCCGAAAACGTGTGGTGACGGAAACCCCGCCGTTCGTCATAATGGGATGGTGAAATGGGTCGTGCAGTGAAGCTTCTTTCTATCGCACTACCGGGGCTGGTTCTTGCAGCGCTCTCCCTCATAGCCGCCGACATGGTGGTCTCGGAGCGAGAACCCCCTCTGCAGCCTCCGAATGGGCGGCACTTCGACGGTCCAAGGGCGGTGCTGATCAGCAAGCCGCCGCAGCCGGACTTCAGTCAACATACAGCTGAGTCGGTCGTGCTTCTGGACCTCGACAGCGGCGAGCACCTTTACAGCCGCAACCCGTCGGCCGAGCGCGTCGCCGCATCGCTCACAAAGCTGGTCACAATGTACGTGATACTCGAAGCGATTGAAGAGGATCGCATCCGAATCAACGATCGATTCGAGCCGCACCCGGCGTCGTGGTGGACGGAGATGCCGGCCGGTAGCAGTCTCATGTTTCTCGGGGCCGACCAGCGCGTCTCGTGGGACGCGCTCTTGGCCGGACTCGCGGTGGCGAGCGGGAATGACGCTGCGGTCGCTGCTGCTTACGAGCTGTCCGGTTCGGTCGAGAGTTTCGTCGACGAAATGAACGACGTGGTCGCGCGAATCGGTGTCGACGGAATGCGTTTCAGCGAACCATCAGGCATATCCGCGGACAACACGATCACGGCCGCGGCATTCGCTGATTTCCTCGCGCATTACGTAGAGCGCTTTCCGTGGGCGATAGAGCGGTATCATGCGCTCGACACATTTGAGTTTCCTGACGGCGAGGTCTATCAGACGGAGCGGCGGATGCGAGCGATCGTTCACACCAATCGCAATCGTCTCATCGGTGAGTACGCCGGCGCCGACGGTCTGAAGACCGGCTATATCCGCTCGAGCGGCTACAATATCGCCGCCACCGCCGAACGTGACGGGAGGCGACTCATTACGCTCGTTCTCGGGGTTGAGGGCAGTGGTCACGACGCCGGCGGACGACGACGGGCGGCGGAGGCGGCGGATCTGCTCGATTTCGGATTCGATGAGTTCGAACGCGTGGAGCTGCAACCGGCGCGTATGCCCGAAGTTGCGGTGGTTGGGGGTGATCCGGAGCAAACCGGACCGGGAGAAATGCTCCCGCTCCGTCTCGACCGGGTTCCGTTGCTCGTAGCGGAGTCGGATGTCGAGCTGCTTCTCGGGCGGATCGTCTCGACCGATCGCCTTCGAGCTCCGGTGCGTGCCGGCGATTTGGTAGGATACGTGGAGTACTATCTTGATGATGAGCTTGCCGGGTGGAGCGCCGTCCGGGCGAGCGAAACGGTGGACACCGCCGGTGGTGTGCTCGGCTGGATTCGCCGTGCCGTCGCCGCAGTGCGTGGTGTTCCCGAAAGTGGGACGTGGACGAATGGCACCAAAGAATAGTATTTTGCATGTGAGGAGGATAATTATATGGCATTTACACTTCCCGAACTTCCGTATGCGTATAATGCGCTGGAGCCGCATATCGACGAACAGACCATGCGGATCCACCACGATAAGCACCACGGCGGCTATGTAACCAAGCTCAACGCTGCCGTGGAGGGAACGGAGTACGCCGATTGGCCGTTGGAGAAGCTGATCAAGGAGTTGAACAGCTTGCCGGAGAACCTCAGGACCCCGGTTCGTAACAACGGCGGCGGACACATCAATCACAGCATCTTCTGGCCGACCATGTCACCGAACGGTGGCGGAAAGCCCGGCGGAGATCTTGCGAAGGCGATCGATTCGGCCTTCGGTGGGTTCGAAGAGTTCAAGGAACAGTTCTCTCAAGCAGCCGCCGGACGTTTCGGCAGCGGCTGGGCGTGGCTCGTCGTATCGGGCGGTAAGCTCGAGATAACGAGCACCCCGAATCAGGATAACCCGCTGACCGAAAGTAAGACGCCGATTCTCGGACTCGATGTATGGGAGCATGCGTACTATCTGAAGTATCAGAATCGCCGAGCCGAGTACATCGCCGCGTTCTTTAACGTCATCAACTGGGACCAGGTCGCAGAAAACCTCAAGAACGCATAGTCGATCGCCGGCGGCGCGATGCCGCCGGCCGACCTTTTTCGATGGACTACGTCTCTTCGAGCATTCGCTCGCCGCTTCTGCTCCTTCCCGCCGTTGTTATTGCCATCGCTCTGTATCTATCGTTCGATGGGCCGTACATCTACAGCCAGTGGAGCGGCTTCTTCCGAACCGTGGTTCTCTCCCGCGATATCGAGCGGATGAGAGCCCGAGGCGATCTTGACGAAGAAACAGAGCAGCTGTTTCTGCGGGCCGAGGAAATGCGCGCGTTCGCGCAGAATGAGCTCGGACTTGCCCCAAGCCGGAACTTCACCCGGTATTCCAACATCGAGCAGAGTTTCCTTGTCAGTGTCGTTTCCGCGGTGAGTGCCGACGGCTTTGCCCGTGTGACCTGGAACTACCCGATACTCGGACGCCTGTTCTACCGGGGGTTCTACGATCCGTCGCGCGCCGAGGCGGAGGCTGAACGTCTTCGCGGCCGCGGGTACGACGTTCTCGTCCGTCGCGTCAACGCTTTCAGCACACTCGGTTACTTCGTGGACCCGTTGTACAGCTTCATGGCCGATTACAGTGAGTACCGCCTCGCGAATCTACTCATTCACGAAGAGATGCACGCGACCGTCTGGATCGATCGACAGAATATCTATAACGAAGAGATTGCTACACTCTTCATTCGCGAGAAGTACGGCCTCGATTCGCCCGAGTATCGCGCCATCTACGACGAGCGACAGGACCGCGAGACATTCCGGGAGTGGATACGGAGCGTTTACCGGGAGCTCGCTGTCGCGTATGAGTCACTCGATACACGTGAGGAACGAATCGCCGCAAAGGAGAGCATATTCGACCTTGCCCGTGCAGATTTCGCACAGCGATACGATAAACTCTTCGTGACCGATCGCTATCGCAGCATTTCAGCCCGATCGCTGGACAACGCGTACATCGATGCGCATTACAAGTATTCTGGAGATCTCTCCCTTTACTATCGCCTCTACGAGCATTTCGATTACGATCTTTCCGCGGTGATCGACTCGATCAAGGCGAGTGCCGACTACCCCGCGAATCCTCGTGAGTTTCTGGAACTTTTAATGGAATTCGATAGATTCGCGTATGCTGGTGACCCGGTTCAGGAGGAATAACGCTTGTTCGGAAACCGTGTCTCGGTTACCTTAGAATGTGGATGGCTTTACGAGAAACCGGGAGTCTGTCGAAATCACCAGGGGAAGTGTGTATCGGGCGTAAGAGTGAACGCAGATACGCCCGCTGCGACCTTTCTTTTCAATCGCACCTGAATTTCCGACAGAGTACTCGTGTACACGGCATCGCGGTGGCGCTGATCTTTCTGTGGGTGACGGCCGCGCCCTCGCTCGGAATGGCGGTACACGGCAATGAACCCGAAATCCCGCCCGAAGTCGCCGTACGAGGAGATGTCGAGCGTGTGGCGGTCGTGCGCACCGAACGAGACGGCGAACGCGAACGCACGCCGTTGACGAGTGCGTACTTCGACCGTGAAGGCCGTCTTGTAGCGCGCGATGCGTTCTCCGAAGGGGTCTTCCAGTGGAAGACAAGATTCGAGTACGATTCGAGCGGCCGGTTAGTGTCGTGGGAGAGTCGCGATGCAGAGGGGCGGCTGCAGTGGGAGTACCGATACCGCTACGATGACTACGGACGACTCGAGCAGGAGACCTCGTACGACTCAACCGGCGATCGCGACGGAATGCAGACGTATGAGTACGACCGGTACAACTTGCTCGAAGAGTCGATGTACAGCGGTGACGGCGCGCTTCAATGGAGCCGAATCTACGAATACGAGGACGATCTGACCGTCCGGCGATGGCGTATGATCTATCCCGACGGCGGTGCGGCCAAGACCACGACAGAATACACCGATCGCTTTGGGCGAATCGTTCGGGAGGTGCACCTCGACGAAACCGAGCAGGCCGGCGAAGTGATCCGGCACGATTACGATGCGGTCGGACGAAGGGTTCGTACGACCGTCGAGACGACGGATGGAGAGATGATTCGAGGGACTCAGCGCTCCTATACCGATCGTGGGGACCTCGAGCGCGAGGTGCGGCAGGAAGTCAGGGATGAGAGCACGATTATCCGTGACCTGGCGTATGATTACGACTCGAACGGCAACTGGACGAGACGAAGGGAACTGCGAAGAGTTATTCGCGGCGATGTTCTTGTCCGGCAGCAGCGGGAAGTGATAGAGAGAGAGATCGAGTACTTCGAATAGCTGTGAGCACGAGATGGCAAGAGTATTAATCGTTGAGGACAATCAGCTTATACGCGACGCGGTAAGTCAGTACTTTCAGATAGATGGGGACGAGGTGCTGGAGTTTCCCCATGCGAAAGGGGTGCTCGATGCGATCGAGGTGCAGGCACCTGATGTGATCATTCTCGATATCATGCTTCCGGACGAAAACGGTTTCGTACTCGCGAAGAGGATTCGGCGCAGGTCAAGTGTTCCGATAATCTTTCTGACCGCCAAGGAGTCTGAAAGCGACAGGATTACCGGTTTCGAACTCGGTGCCGACGATTACGTCGTCAAACCGTTCTCGACGAAGGAGCTGGTGCTGCGAACGCGCGCGCTGCTGAAGAGGGTTTCCGGCGATTCGGAGCAAGAGGAGCGGGAGACGGAATGGGTGCTCGACGGTGAACGGCTGGTGATCGATACGCGGCGCCATCGGGCAGTTCTCAACGGCGAAGAGCTTACACTGACGGTCAGCGAGTGGAAGATACTCGCGTATCTATCTCATCGCTACCAGGAGGTCTGCTCGCGAAGGCAGATTCTGGGTGAATGCCTCGACTACCTTCATGAAGGCCCGGAACGGACCGTCGATACACATATCGCGAATCTCAGAAGCAAGCTCGGTGCGGGCGACTGGGTCGAGACGGTTCGTGGATACGGTTATCGATTCTGCGGAGTGAAGGTGGAGGAGGCGGAGCAGCAGTAGCCCGAGGGAGGCACTGAATGTGAGAACACTGTTCTCTCAAACGTTTTCTGCGATACTTTCTTCTCTCTTTGTCCTTCTGCTCCTCATGGGGGTGTTGTTCGCCTTCGGCATTCAACGCAGCGTCAGCGATTGGAATGTCTATCGCGATCAACGGCTGCAGAACGTTATCCTGCCGGTGTTATCACGAGTCTATCGACAGCAGGGTGGCTTCGATCAGGAGCTTGTCGAACAGAATCTCTCTCAGTTTCTCACGCATAATCAGTTCGTATATGTGTTCGACGCTGACCGCGATCCGGTATTCCTTTACGCTCGTGGCGAAATCCTTGATCCAGCCGAATACGATACCGGCGAGACCGGTACAGCTCAAGGGCTCCCCGGGGCGCGACCGCCGTCCGCGCTGATACAGAATGACGTTGTCGTCGGCTATCTCAGCGCGGGGAGCCTTGGGTTTACAAGCGACCTGGCAAATGTGCAGTTTCTTCGCTCAGTGGTCGTCTCTGCGATCATCGGAGTGGCTGTCAGCTTCGCTCTCGCGTCCGGCGCGGCGGTGATTTTCAGCCGTGCCGTCAGCCATCAGGCTCGCAGACTCTCGGACGGATTGCGCCGGTTGTCGGAAGGCGAACGTCACGTGGCTTTTCCGATCGGCGGAGCGAGAGAGATGCAAACGATCGCGGAATCGGCGTTCGCCCTTCAGGAGCAGCTGTCGAACGAGGAACGGCTGCGACGTCAGTGGACGCAGGATATTGCGCACGATTTGCGTACTCCGGTCGCAGCACTCAAAGCGCAATTCGAGGCAATCAAGGAAGGTGTGGTTAAGGCGAGCCCGGATCGTCTGAATGCCGTCTACGGCGAGGTTGAGCGAATCGAGGAACTCGTCAATGACCTACGGGAACTCAGCCGGATCGAATCACCGGAGATGACGCTCACTCCAACTACACTGGACCTCGATTGTTTTGTTCGACGACTCGAGCGGCGATTTCGACCGCTAGCCGAAGAGCGCCAGGTGTTGCTCAGGAGCGATACCTCGCTCAGGAGCGATACCTCGCTCCCTGAGAAATCGGAGCGAGGCGACTTCGTCGCAGACGAACACATGCTGAGCAGGGCGCTCTCGAACGTAATGCAGAATGCGGTTCAACACACCGAAGCCGGTGGTGAGATCGTCCTTAATGCGCATCGAGACGACGGGTACGTCGTTTTTGATGTGGCAAACACCGGTACGATAAACGAGAAGGACATTCCACACGTGTTCGATCGACTATATCGCGGCGAGAACAGCCGCGGCTCCCGCGGCAGCGGGTTGGGACTCTCGATTACCAAGGCGATCGCCGAGGCGCATGACGGGAGCGTTAAGATGGAACAGCTCGACGGTCGGACGCACGTCTATGTCCGTATAAGTGCCTCGACGAGCTGATCGCATGTTACCGCACTTTGAACGGCCGATGTCGTCCATGCTACGCTTTCCCGCGAATACCGATTCATGAACAGCAACGTATTATCGACTTACCGATTGCAGCTCAATCCCGACTTCGACTTCACCGATGCTGCACAGCAAGCGGACTACCTTCGGACACTCGGGGTTTCTCATGTATACTGCTCACCGTACCTACAGGCCGCCCCCGGCAGTACACACGGATACGATGTCGTCGACCACTCTCACGTCAACGAGGAGCTCGGCGGTAGAACAGCTCACGATGCGTTCTGCAGGCGCTTGGGCGAACACGATCTCGGTCAAGTGCTCGATATTGTGCCGAACCATATGGCCGTCTCGGGTCCGGAGAATCGCTGGTGGTGGGATGTGCTCGAGAACGGGCCCAGCAGCCGGTACGCGGCCTACTTCGATGTCGACTGGGAGTACCCGCACGGCTCAAAGGCAAACCAGGTATTGCTTCCGATTCTCGGCAATCATTACGGACGGATTCTCGAGGCCGGTGAGCTGCGAATCGAACGCGACGGCGGAATGTTCTTCGTTCGCTACCACGATCACGTCTTGCCGATCGATCCGCGGTCTCTTTCGGAGATGCTGGGGCGGGCCGCGGAATCGGCCGACAGCCCTGAGCTGGGATTCCTCGCAAGCGCGCTCGACTACCTTCCGCTGCCCACCGCTACCGACCGTGCGAGTACCCGTCGCCGGCACCGTGACAAGGAAGTTATCCGCGACAAGATATCGGCCCTTATCTCCGAGCATCCTCCGTTGCGGAGGGCGATCGACGCGGAGGTCGACCTGGTTAACTCCGACTTCGATCGCCTGGACTCGCTGTTGGCCCGGCAAAACTACCGGCTCGCGTATTGGCGCATAGCTCGAAGTGACCTCGGATATCGTCGCTTTTTCGACATCAACAATCTCATAGCTATTCGAGTCGAGGATCAGGAGGTCTTCGACGATACCCATCGACTTGTCCTCGACTGGATTCATCGTGGAGTCATCGATGGGTTGCGTATCGATCACCCCGACGGACTGCGCGACCCCGAGCAGTACTTCGCCCGACTCCGTGGAGAGGCTGGGGACGCATGGGTAGTGGCCGAGAAGATACTTCATCCCGGCGAGCATGTGCCGAATGCCTGGCCTATCGCGGGGACTACCGGTTACGACTTCACTACGCTGATTTCCGGCCTTGCGGTCCGTGCCGATTCGGAAAAACCGATCAGCGACTTCTACCGATCCTTTACCGGCGAGTCGAGCGAGTATCTGGAGGTGCTTTACGAGGGCAAGAAGCAGGTATTGCGTGATCTGCTCGGAAGTGACGTAAACCGTTTGACGGTTCTCCTTTCGCACGTGTGTGACCACCACCGACGCTTCCGTGACTTCATCCGCGAGGATATCGAGGAGGCGGTCTCCGAGGTACTCGCTGCGTTTCCTCTGTATCGCACGTATATACGTGCCGAAGAGCGCATTATCCGGGAGAACGACCGAAGGATCGTCGAACGGGCGGTGCAGAGCGCCCGCGACCGAAGGAGCGATCTCGACGGTGAGCTATTCGACTTTCTCCTTCGTGTGCTGACACTCGATCTCGATGGAGAGAATGAACGGGAGTTTGTAATGCGGTTTCAGCAGCTTACCGGCCCCGTCATGGCGAAGGGTGGCGAAGACACCGCCTTCTACCGATACAATCGTCTGGTCTGTCTCAACGAGGTAGGATCCGATCCGGGCCGCTTCTCGGTTTCTCCGAGTGAGTTCCACGATGAGATGTACGAACGCTCGGCGCGCTCGCCGCGAGCAATGCTCTGCACGAGCACCCACGATACCAAGCGCAGCGAAGATGTGCGCTGCCGTATCGCCGCCATCAGTGAAGTGCCGAGCGAATGGGCGGAAGCGGTGTGGAGCTGGTCGACGATGGCCGACCGCTATCGCCAGGAACGGTGGCCCGATCGCGATACCGAGTATCTTATCTACCAGACTCTCGTTGGTGCGTGGCCGATCTCCGAGCAACGCATGATCGCGTATATCGAGAAGGCGATGCGCGAGGCGAAGCGTTACACCGCCTGGACGAAGCAGGACGAATCGTACGAGTCGGCGATTCTTGCGTTTATTGGCGGAATCATGGCTGATGAGGAGATAATGTCGGCAATCGAACGGTTCGTGGATATGGTGCGACCTGCCGGATTCATCAACTCGCTTTCGATGTTGGCAATCAAGATGATCGCCCCCGGTGTCCCGGATGTCTATCAGGGGTGCGAGCTGTGGGATTTCAGTCTTGTGGATCCCGACAACCGTCGACCGGTCGACTTTGAGCGCCGCAGAGCACTTTTGTCTGAGCTCGACTCGCTCTCACCCGAAGAGATGCTCGCCCGTATGGAGGAGGGCGTGCCGAAGCTCGCCGTTACCCGGGCATGTCTGGAGCTCCGTCGTCGTCGCCGCGAGCTGTTCGCAGCCTCTCACGGGCGCGCGCCCGCCGGCTATCACGCTCTTGCCGTGTCGGGGGAGGGCGCCGATTATCTGGTTGCGTTCGGACGCGAGGACCAGGTGCTCTGTATCGCTCCGAGACTCCCGCTGAGTTCCGGCCTTCGTTATTCGGGTACCGTTGTGTCGCTTCCCGCCGGCCATTTCCGCGATATCGTGACCGGTGCCGAGTGTCGTGTCGTCGATGGTGGAGAGGATCTGTCCGCCGACGAGCTTCTCGGTCGTTTTCCGGTGGCGATACTCGAAGAGCAAACCGAGGCGGAGACATGAGGCATCTTTTTCGTGTTTGGGCGCCGGACGCAATCGAGCTCTCGATAGAGGTCGAAGGCGTGACCGAGCCGATGATGCGCGAAGTCGATGCCAACGCCTCACAAACCGGATACTGGCGTGCGGTCGTAGAATGCGACTCTCGCGAGCCGCGCTATGCGTTTCGAGTCGACGGGGACGGCCCGTTTCCTGATCCGAGAGCACCGAGACTGCCGGACGGTGTTCACGGACCGGCGCAGGTTGTAGATCATGCAGCGTTCCGTTGGGATGACGCGACGTTTCGCGCAACACCGCTGTCGGCGGCACTCTTCTACGAGCTTCATATCGGCACCTTCGCTCCGAGAGCCTCCGGCGGCGGCACCTTCGATTCGGCCGCGGATAAACTGCCGGAGCTTGCCGCGCTCGGCGTGACCCATGTTGAGCTGATGCCGGTTGCTTCGGCAAGCGGATCACGAGGGTGGGGATATGACGGCGTCGGGCTCTATGCTCCGCACGAATCGTACGGAGGGCCGAACGGCCTAAAGCGCTTCGTGAATCGTGCACACGAGCTCGGGATAGCGGTCTGCCTCGATTGCGTCTATAACCACCTCGGACCCGAAGGGAACTACCTGAGCCGGTTCGGACCGTACTTCACCAATGCCTACGGTACGCCATGGGGTGATGCGATCAACCTCGATCGCGAAGGCTCCGACGGCGTACGGGCGTTCATCCTCGATAATCTCGAACAGTGGTTTCGCCATTACCACATCGATGCGATTCGTCTCGATGCCGTTCACGCGTTGTACGATGAAGGTGCCGTTCACATACTGGAGGCTATGCAGCGTCGGGCGCGGCAACTCGAAGGAGAACTCGGTCGCCCGCTTCAGCTGATCGCCGAGAGCAACCTGAACGACCCGCGGATGGTCCGTTCGACGGAAGCCGGTGGATACGGTCTCGATGCTCAGTGGAGTGACGATTTTCACCATTGTGTGCACACGCTACTGACCGGCGAGGAGCAGGGGTATTATCGTGGATTCCGATCGTTTTCGGCGCTCTCGAAGTCTTTTCGCGATGTCTATGTGCATGACGGTCAGTTTGCGCCTGCCAGAGGAAGGCGTGTCGGGCGTCCGGTGGGCCGTTCGCCGAGATGTCGTTTCGTGCACTGTAGCCAGAATCATGATCAGGTCGGAAACCGTGCGGTCGGAGAGCGTCTGTGCCACCTGGTTTCCGTCGGACGAGCGAAAGTCGCCGCTGCGCTGACACTCCTTCAACCGGCGGTACCGA
>PUOG01000099.1 GCA_003552745.1 Spirochaetaceae bacterium | reverse complement strand
TCGGTGCGGTGACGCCTATCGGGCAGAATGTTGCCGATTATTGGAGCGCGCTCGAGGCGGGAGTTTCCGGCGCCCGGACCGCCCAAAACAGCGACCTTGAAGATTTTCACGTGCAGATTGCAGCCGAGATTGATATGCCCGACGATCTCAGCGAGTACTTTCCGAGTCGCAAGGCGATCCGCCGGCTCGACCGGTACATCAAGTACGGGTACATGGCCGGCCATCAGGCGTATGGCGATGCCGGACTCGACGAGGTTCCGGACAGAGCGCGGATCGGAGCGCTGATCGGGACCGGCGCCGGAGGCCTCGACAGCCATGAGGAGAACATTCCGAGGATCAACGAGCGGGGGTTGTCGGGAGCGAGTCCGTTCTACATCGTGAACGCGATTCCCAACACCGCGACCGCCTATCTGACGATGCAGAAGAGCCTGCTCGGGCCGAGCTTCTCCTTGAACAGTGCCTGCGCGACGAGCAACCACGCAATGGGGGTGGGGGCGTCGCTGATTCGAGCCGGCCTGGCGGATGTCATGCTCGTAGGCGGGTCGGAGGCGGTAGCCAACAAAACGAGTATCGCCGCTTTCGGTGTGATCATGGCGCTATCATCACGCAACGACGAACCTGAACGAGCGAGCCGTCCGTTCGATCGCGACCGGGACGGTTTCGTTATGGGCGAAGGTGCCGGAGTGCTCGTGCTCGAGCGGCTGTCACACGCTCGTTCACGCGGGGCGGATATCTATGCCGAGCTTACCGGTTTCGGTTTCACCAGCGATGCCTACGACATGGTTGCACCGCATCCGGAAGGGGAGGGCGCCGCACGGTGTATCCGCGCAGCGCTCGACAGCGCCTCTATCTCCGACGATGAGCTCGGACTCATCAACTGTCACGGAACCAGCACGCAGATCGGCGACCGGATCGAATCGATGGCCATAAACGGTGCTCTCGGGAGCGAGCTTGCCGCGAGCATACCCGCGCACAGCACAAAGAGTATGACCGGACATCTCATCGGAGCCGCCGGCGCCGTAGAGGCGATCGCAGCGATCGGTGTGTTCCGGAGGGGAACGATCCACGCGACGATAAACCTCGACGAGCTCGATCCGAACATCAACCTGAATGTCTCGGCGGAGAACCGGGACGGGCGGAGCGTCCGCCATGTTCTGTCGAATGCGTTCGGATTCGGCGGGCAGAACGCCTCGGTCGTGTTGTCGAAGCTGTAGTACGGCCGTTTCGTCAACGGCGGTCTGCTCACCAGCCGCAGCCGCGGTATCGTCTTTGCATGCTGCCGGCGGCGATGTATCGACTCGAAGCACCGGTAGCAGTTGAGGCCAAAGCGATCCACTGTCGATGTCTGGTAAGGCAGGGCAAACCGCGAGAACACCTCCGGCCATATACCGGCCGCTTTTCCCCCCTGGTTTCTCCCATCGAAGAACTCCTCCCCTCCATCATCGTACCGGTAGACCGAACGCTCCGCGGGCGCTTACCCGTACTACCAGGCTTCCTCCGGTTACCGCTCGAGCCACTCCTCACCGACCCGTGCCAGAACGATACGGTCGCTATAGCGCTCCTCGCCGGCTTCATAGAGACAGCAAACTGTGCCGTCGGCCGCCATCGAGATGTCGGAATACCCGGCGCGACCGGTAAACAGCACAAGAGCTTTCGGCCAGGTTCGCGCATCGTCAAAACTCGCTCGCAGCATCATATTCCGGCGGCCACCGTCCGCAATGGTCTCGGCAAATGTGCAAGCCGGATTACTGAAGAGAATCACGCCGGGCCGATCTTCATCCGATCGGCGATAGCGTCGCACCGACGCTTGGCAAACCGGTTCTATCAAAACCGGATCGGAATGTTGACCGTACCAGGTCTCTCCTCCGTCATCGCTGTATGCGATCTTCCGGTGCGTTTCCGTGCGCAGGTGATTACGCATATTCAGCATAAGCCGTCCATCACTCAGCTCTACAACCCCGCACTCATTGCAGCCGGGTTCCGACGCGCCGCCGATTTGCCATGTATACCCTCGGTCATCCGAATAGATGGCGTGCGAAAACCGTTTCTCGGTCTCTGCTTCGATGTGGTCGCAGGGAATGACCAGTCGCCCTTGGTACCGGCCTCTCTCGATGGCGATCCCCGCCCCGGGACCGGTGGCATACCAGGTCCAGTCCCGCTGTTTGACGGCGGAAGTGACTTCCTCCGGTTCACTCCACGTCTTCCCGTGATTCCCGGAACGCTGCAAGAAAACGCGCCGTGTATCCCGGCTCTCCTGAGCTACGATGGCCGACTCCCGGTCTGCGCCGAGATTCCAGGTCGAGAGAAGAATCACATCCCCGGAAGCCGGATCCAGTACCGGTGAAGGATTCCCGCAGGTGTTTTCGTCATGCTCCCGGACGATCTGCGGCTCACTCCAGCTGCTGCCGTTATCGGTAGAACGCCGCAGGAGTATATCAATCTTGCCGGCATCACCGTGACCGTCCCGCCGACCCTCACAGAATGCGAGCAGGTCGCCGTTGGCCGCTCTGAGCAATGCCGGAATGCGGCAGGTATGATATCCGTACCAGCCGCGTTCGAAAAGGCTCTCTTGTTCAATCATCTCCCATGCTCCTCCTTCCTGCCCGGTAGGGGCACCATCGATATAGCCTACATGGTACTCAGGGATTAATACACCGCACTCCTCGGGCAAGGGCAGACACGATTGGACAGCTCGCCTGGAAGCGTGGCGACGAGAGCTATGCCCCGAAGTCGAGGTTGTGCGGACACCCTTTGCCTACCCGAAAGCCGTGACTACTGGGTATTGCGGGGTGTGGGGGATCCTCAGGACGGGATCGCCAGCATGTGGTGCAAGTCGGGTTGGCGCCACTCTCTCGCCTACGCCTACAGCGATGAGAAGATCGACTACGGCAACGACAATCTTTCGGCGAGGTTCGGGTGAGCATCGGGCAGACAAGGGAGTATCCAGGCCCATGAACCGGTGAGATGCACGACGAAACCGGAACCAGAGTAGGGGAACGCTATGCAGAAGGAAGGTCGTGAACGCATCAACCTGCCGATCGTCGATATCTCGGATCAGACCGAGCGTCATGTCTTTGTGGCGCGCGGCACCGAGACCGAATGGAATGGACACCCGAGCACGCTGCTGATGCCCGACGGACGGCTGGTCATCGTGCTCCGACCGGTCGCGCCGGGGGAGAAGAAGCCCCTTTCCGCCTACAGCGACGGCTACTGTACGGCCTGGGTGGGGCGCTATGAGGATATTGTCGAAGGACGCGAGGGGGCTTTCCTGATCCGCTTGCTTCACAGCCATCGCGGCGCGGACCACACCTACCCGGGATTCGAGGTGCTGCCGGACGGAACGTTCGTCGCCACCACCTACATTCAGTATCGCCCCGCGAGCGAACTGCAGTCCATCGTGAGCGTCCGGTTCCGACTGGAGGAATTGCAGGACAGGGAGGTGCCGGTCTGAGCTATCAACTGAGCAACGGAAGAACCGAGCGCAAAATCGGCAGCAACAAGGACGGACGTGTTTGTAGTCGGAGGCGGCATGGCAGGCGGCCAGTGGCCGCCTCTCGACCAATATTTGGCCCGTAGTGGTGCGTCCGCGCGATGTCAGACCGCGTTGTCGCGGATGTACTCGAAGTTGAAATCGTACCCGAGCCCGGGAGCCTGCGGCATTTGCACGTATCCGTCCGAGTCGATGGGATCGTGAATCGAGTTGAGGTAGGGCGCCGGCGTCTCATAGTCCACGTGCGGATGGAGTAGCCCCCGTTCAAAGAACTCGGCGTTGCGCATCGATCCCAGCAGGTGGAGGTTGCCCGGGTGCGGTCCGTGGACGTCCATCGACATCCGGAAGCATTCGGCGAGCGCGATGACCTTGAGCGATGGCGTGATTCCGCCGACGTCACCCACGCCAACCCGCAGCATGTCGCACGCGCCGCGCTCGATCCACTCCGCGCGGGTGTGATGGCGTCCCAGGGCTACTTCGGGCGCGAGGACCGGGATGTCGAGTCGCTGGGTCAACCAGACGTAGGACGCGATGCTGTACTCGTTCATCGGCTCCTCGTACCACGCGAACTCGAGCTTCTCGAGCTCACGCCCCAGGTACAGCGCCTCCTCCCGATTGTAGTCGTGATACGGGTCGAGCATCAGCGCGATGTCCGGACCGACTCGTTCGCGGACCGCTCTGCAGATATCCGCGTCGAGTCGCGGGTCGGGAGCTCCCGCCTTTGGCGGATAGAAGCTGTGGATCTTGATCGCCTTGTACCCGCGGGCCACGCAGGTTTCCGCGAAATTCGCGTACGCCTCCGGCGTGTTGAGACCACCCTCGATGTCGTCGCCGACCATTGTGCTTGCGTACGCCTTGACCTTATCGCGATACGCTCCGATGAGCTTGTACACCGGCTGGCCGGTCACCTTGCCCGCGAGATCCCAGAGCGCCATGTCGACCGCGGCAAGGCCTTTGTCATCCATGTTCCAGCGCCGGGTGCGCTCCGCCAGATCCTGCCAGATGTACTCGCGGTGGAACGGGTCCTTCCCCACGATGCGCGGCCTGACGATCTGTTCGACGAACTCCTTGCTTCCGCCCAGGCAGTGACCCTCGGCACCGTCGTCGGTCACGACCGTCACCAGGCTCCCGGTCAGATCGAGGTTGCCCGGATGCGCATGGCCTTCGGAATCCCTGCCAATCCTGCTCGTGTAACGGAATTCCTGAACGGTAATGTCTGCGATTTTCATGTAGTCCTCCTTGTCCGAAATAGCCGCGCGTACCCAGGCTCGCTCTCGAGCTCCCGCACGACCGGCGCGAACTGCGGAACAGATCCGCATGGTCGCCGGATCGGCAGAATAGCACGCCCGAAGGGGATACGGAATAGTGGAACATGTCCCACATTGCCTGTCTCGTCTTGAAGCAGGTTTGGCAGGGGTGTCGGCCCGGCGTTGGTGGACCGCTTGCGAGTCAGTCCGCCTCCAGAAATACGACCTCACCGATCGCCGTGCAGCAGACCGACTCATCCACGAGAAACTGTCCGATAATGCTCGCCCGAAAGCCGTCGTCCTCCAAGCGTTGAGCGACGATCGTCGCACTTCTCGCCGGTTCAGCCGGTGCGTTGAAGAGCGCGCCTCCGATTCGGGTCGCGCGAACCGAAACCGGCCGAGCATCGATGGCAACATCCACTCGTTCGGGGAATCGCCGAAAATACCAGAGGCAGAGGCCGAGTTGTCCGATCGCCTCCACCTGGAAGGTCCCGGGGTAGAGCGGAAAGTCCGGGAAGTGACCGGCGAAGATCGGATCGTCGGGCGCGAGATATCGAGTGCCGACGATGAGTTCACGATCTTCGCTCACCGCGGTGACTCGATCGACGAAGAGGAGGGGCTCGCGGTGTGGGAGTAAGCGTCGTAACGCATCACCATCGCACTCTACGTCCGCGAAACGCTCGTGTGCGGCAGGCTCAACGAGCGGTTTGCGACGATGGCGGCGCAGGAGCGCCCATTCCTCGGCGTTCGTCACGGTTAATCACGATCTCTTACGATGACGTCTTCTATGATATTGAGGGCCCGGTCCATATCTTCCTCTTCGAGCTGAGAAGACATCGAAATCCGGAACCGGCGCAGATGGGCAGGGACTGCCGGATAGTCGATCGGTTGGAGAAAGAGGCCGCGTTTCTGCATAGCCGTGGCATAGCGGAACAGCTTCTCACCAGACGGACCGATGATAAGCGGAATCACCTGGCTGTCACAGTCGCCGGTATCGAGGCCGAGCGAGTCGAGTCGCGAACGAAAGTATTCGGTATTGTGCCAGAGCCGGTCACGGAGCGTGCTGTCGCGGGTTGCGACTTCCAGCGCCTTTATGAGCCCGCCCACCACCGGTGGCGAAGGCGAACAGGAGAAGTTCCATGCCGAGGAGTATCCCTTCAGGTAGTTGACCAGCCGGGCGTTCGCGCAAATGAAACCACCGACGCCGCCGAAACTCTTGCTCAAGGTACCGTAACTCACGCCGATCCGATCTTCCATTCCGAAGTGTTCGGCTACGCCCCGGCCATTCTCGCCGAACATGAGCGTTGAGTGCGCCTCGTCAATGTAGATTCCCGCCCCGTACTCGTCGGCGACATCGGCGAGCTCCGGAAGACGGCACAGATCGCCGTCCATGCTGTATACCCCTTCGAGCACGACGAGAATACGACGGTCTCGATGCTTCTCGAGCTGGGCGGCGAGATCGTCAGGGTCGTTATGCGCGAAAAAGACCTTGCGGGCGCCGCTGAGCGTGGCGCCGTCGATCACGCTCTTGTGACTTCGCTCATCCATCGCGATGATGTCGCCCTTGCGCAACATACCCTGGAGGGCTCCGAGATTACCCCCGTACCCGCTCGAAAAAAGGAGACAGTCATCTTTCTGTTTGAACTCGGCGAGACGACGTGCAAGCTCGACGTGCAGATCGAACGTTCCGGAGACAAGCGGAGCGCCCGACGCGCTCAAGCCGTACTCTTCGAGCGCTTCCCTGGCCGCCTGGAGCACCTCCGGGTGGGTGCTCAATCCGAGGTAGTTGTAGGAAGTCAGGTTGATGATGGGCCTGCGCTCACGATCGAGATTGCTGAGGATCTCGCTTCGCGTACGCGGTGCGGTCAGAAGCTGCTGCTCGAAGAAGGTGAATGCCTGCCGTACGTTCGAGTCGGATATCCACTCGAGGTAATCGGCGGGAGGCTCGAGGACGTTCGGATTGTCATTGAGGTGAAAATCGGCGAGGCTGAAGTCGGTAGGGTCCGGCATGCGTGGCTCCGAATCGTGCGCGCAGGCGCACCTGCGCGCGACGACATCAATTCTTGGTAATGTACTCCATGAACTTGTCGGCGAGCTCGTCGATATTACCGAGCTCGGCAAGCTCCGAACGCGGAATCTTGATATTCAGTTCGCGCATCGAAGTTGAAACCACTTCGATCATGTCGAGACTGTTCGCTCCGTATTCCTTCATGCTCTTCGTCGGATCGATTGCATCCGCTTCAACATCGTCGAGATTCTCAACGATGTTGCGCTTGATAACCTCGATTACCTCTTCCTTCGTCATGTATCGAGTCTCCTTTTCCATTGCTTGTTTTTCAAGGCATATAGCGTAGCACGACAGGCGACAAAGGCAAAATGCCCCCGTCGAGACGCAAATCAGTCGCCGGAACCCTCCGCGGTGCCGTCGGTTTCCTGACGCCTGCTTCTGTGATACCGGACCATGGTGTTGTCGCGCAGCGGCAACCCGTAGTCGGCGTTGATTACCTGGCCGTTGACGGCGCTCATGAGGCCGCTGCAGAGTGCGAGCACCGTTCTACCACACGTCTGCAGATCGAGAATGAGATCGTCGGTGAGCCCTTCCTCTTTGCGCGCATAGTCGAAGAAGTCGTCCCCGAAGATCATGTTGAAGCTATCGGTTGGAACGGTGCCGAACCGAACGACGTTGACTCTTGTCCCTTCTTCGAGAAGGTGCATGCTCAGGTAGCGTCCGAAACACTCCAGTAGCGCTTTCGAGGCGGCAACGAAATCGTATCCCGGGTAGTAATTGTCGGGACCGTCGCTGGAGATTCCGAGCACATAACGCGGATAGCGGCCGTACGCTTCCCCGATGCGGCGGGTATAGTCGATAAGCGGCCACGTCGAGTACTCGATCGTCTTGAAGAAGGAGCGCTTGCGGTACGAAGCAAGATCGGGCGTCGTAGCGGCGAAGCCGACGTTGCTGATGAATACATCGATTCCGTCGATCTCCGAACTCAGGGTGTTGAATAACGCCTCGGAATCGTCGTCGACCGACACGTCGGCCTGTATGCACCGCGGTTTCGGTGCGCCGGCGGCGGTGAACTCCCGTTCCAGTTCGTCGAAGTCGGCGCTTCCCCATTTATACGTGAGCCACGTCTGTGCGCCCGCCCGAGCGAACTCGAGCGCCGCCGCACGACCGATACCGCGCGTTCCGCCGGTAATGAGCACGTTCTGTCCAGTCAGGTCTATCGTTACCATCTAATCGTTGTAGTGCTCGGATATACGGCGCCGCGTTTCGGGCATCGCGAAGGTGATGCGGTGCATCAGATCCTCGTTGCGTCGCGCGTCGATAAGGCGCTTGCGCTTCTCCGAGCTGAGTGTGTATTTCAAGAGATAAATCGAGTCTACGGGTTTGTCCGCTATCTGTAAAGCGATGCGCTGTGCGCGACGGTACACATCATCCTTCGAAACGATCGCATTTACCGGTACACCGCGGTCGGCCAGCTCACTTCCGCGGAACATACGTCCACCGAGCATCATCTCCGAGGCGATGTAGGGGCCGAACGCCATCGGAAGAAGCTCGGTGGTGCCCATGCCGGGAGTGAATCCAAGATTCATGAAGACCGCCCCGTAGCGGCTTTCGCGCGCCAGTACCATGACGTCGGAGCAGAGCCCGATGACCAGTCCGCCCCCGAC
>PUOG01000144.1 GCA_003552745.1 Spirochaetaceae bacterium | reverse complement strand
TCCCGGACCGGACGATGTCGCCGAGATAGACATCGCACGCCCGCAAATCTACCTCTCGGCGAAATGGTATTTCTAGACGGAAGCCGGCGCGGTATCTACTACCGCCGCGCCGGCCTCACTACAATCGACACGCGGTCGCCGGAGCGATCGCGCGCCGCGACTTCGCGGCGCAACGGAGGAAGCGATGAAACGCATTCATACCGGCCACCTTCGGCCGTTTCTGATTCTCACGTTCGTAATCTCGTGGGGAGTACCCGGAATAGGGTTGCTGCTCGCCGGGACCGTTCCCGGCTTCCCGTTCAGTCTGGAGATGTATACCCCGTTCTACTATCTCGCGGTGTGGGGCCCCGCCATCGCCGCGCTGATCGTCATCGGTCGCACCGCCGGCGCACGCGGAGTCAGGAGACACCTCGCCCGCCTGCTCGACTGGCGCCTCGGCGCCCGCTGGTGGCTCTTCGCGCTGCTCGGGATTCCCGCGATGTACTTCGCCGGAGCACTGGTCGAATCGCTGCTGCTCGGGACTCCGAACGCGATCGAGTGGCGCGACGGCGCATGGGGCGCGCTGCTTTTCGTCTTTCTCATGCGCGCCACCGCCGGTCCGGTGGAGGAGCTCGGCTGGCGCGGATTCATGCAGCCGCTCCTGCAACGCCGCTACTCGCCGATCATGGCGCTGATCGTGCTCGCCATCGTCCATACCGTCTGGCACGCGCCGGCCTTTCTCATCGGATTCGCCTCCGACACTCACTTCGCGACCCAGCTCTCGTTCCCGGCGGCTCTTGCCCGATTCGGGTTGGGAATCGTCTTCATCAGCGTCTTCATGAATGTCGCCTACAACGCCACCGGCGGCAGACTCACCAGTGCCTTTCTCATCCACTGGATGCTCAACGGCGTCTATCCGTGGGAGGGGAGTGCCGACCTCATGACCGGGCAGGTGATCGTAACCGGGGTGGTCGCCGCAGTCATGCTGCTCACCTCGACGCGTCGGTGGCTGAGGCCGGAGAATGCCGCAAGAGACGTGCTCGGGAGCGGGTCGGAGGCCTGCACGACCGCCGACGACGACGATAACAGATAAGAGGCGGGCTCAAGATACCCCGGGCAGTCGGCACGGAAACGAAAGACACTTGCATGAGCGCCGAAGATCGATGCTCTTCAGTGTGTCGGTAGACGTGCCATGCCCGGTGCAACCGACGACAAGGATTATGGGAGAACTTCCGAACGGCGCCGCCGTCTCGGTCCCTGCGATTCGTCAGGCGTACGCGCTTGCCGTTCCCCCGGCCGAGTGCAGAGACCTCCTGAGCACGGACTCGGAAGAGAAATGAGTGGAGAAAGACAACGAACGATGATTTCCGCGCGACTATTGGAACGGGGTCGCGAACCCGAGAGCGCGGGCACAGCGGTTCATCGCTTCATCGTGCGAGAAAAGCAGAGGTGTCTCCTGCGATGGGGAGTCGGAGGAGCTTTCCGCGTAGACAAGCGCGGAGGCAAGGTGGAGGGCGTCGAGCGTCTTCACGACAACCGGGAATGACTCCATTGCCCGCTTCTTGATCCGTTGGCTCAGCGCGAGGAGCCTGACGCCGGCGAGGACTCCGTCGAGCCGCTCAAGCGCTTCCGGGAGGCCCTCGTCGTCGAGATCGCCGTTCAACCGGTAGCGATGCAAAACGCGGCGACACTCGATCTGGACAAGTTCGCTTGCCACAACGTGTTCGACGGCGAAAACGTGTTCGATGGCAATCTCACCGAGCAGGATGTGACGAAGGACCACCGAGGAGTCCAGGTACGCTACCATCGCTCAGCTCGCTCAGCGCTCAGTGTATCCCGTGGATCTTTTGTAGTAAGCGGGCTCAGGTGCCGGGGCGTGTAGGTGGCAGTCGGCTCCCGCAGGACGGTGGAATCACCGCTGTAGGGCCGGATGAGCGCAACAGGCCGCCGGTGCTCGAGGACAAGCACATCTTCGCCTGCCTTGACCGCCCGCAGCATCTCACTGAGGTGTGCCTTGAGATGGGAAACGGAACTAGTCTGCATGTGACTATAGTAAGGTCATTATTTATGGTCCGTCAAGCGACTGTAGCGTGCCCCATGCCGCCGGCTGCGGCGCGGATTCACGCAGCCGCTCCTGCAACGCCGCTACTCGCCGATCGGGGCGCTGATCGTGGTCGCCGCGGTCATGCTGCTCACTTCGACGCGGAGGTGGCGAGGCCGGATATACACGTTCTGCACCCGCACGAGCGCCATCTTCGGATCCTCCGGTCCGAGCCGGTACGCCTCGCTATGGTTGAAATAGGCGGCGTTGTGGATGAGCGTGTCGAGCTCCATCACATCAACCTGTTCAATGCTCGCATTCGATATCGAACGCCGCATCCACAATCTGGTCCCTGCTATATCTCGGCCTCGGCGGCCCGTTACTCCCTTGATGGGAATGCCAAGCTGTCGCCTGCCCGTTGACCGAGCCCGCGCGGTTGCGTATGTTCCTACCCATGGCTGACAAGAGTGTTCCTTTCACGCGCGAGCTCATCGAATCGCTCGCGGACCGTCACCCCACCCCGTTCCACATCTACGACGAGGGCGCGATCCGCGCGAAGGCGCGCGAGTTCAACGACGCTTTCGTCTGGGTACCCGGCGGGTTTCGCAACTACTTCGCGGTAAAGGCGCTGCCGAATCCGCACATCATGCGATTTCTCCACGAGGAAAGGATGGGCTTCGACTGCAGCTCGATGGCCGAGCTCCTGCTCTGCGAACGGCTCGGCGTTCCGGGCGAGCACATAATGTTCACCTCGAACGATACCCCGGCCGCCGAATACCGGAAGGCGGTCGAGCTCGGAGCCATCATCAACCTCGACGACATTACGCATATCGACTATCTCGACGAGCACGTCGGTCTGCCGGAGCTCATCTGCTTCCGCTACAATCCCGGCCCGCTGCGGGAGGGCAACGCGATCATCGGAAATCCGGAGGAGGCGAAATACGGCTTCACCCGCGAACAGCTCTTCGAAGGTTACCGCATCGCGCGCGATCGGGGTGTGAAGCGTTTTGCTCTGCACACGATGGTCGCCTCCAACGAGCTCAACGCCGACTACTTCATCGAGACCGCGCGCATGCTCTTCGAGCTCGCCGTAGAGCTCAAGCGCGAGCTCGACATCACCCTCGAGTTCGTGAATCTCGGCGGCGGCATCGGCATTCCGTACCGTCCCGAGCAGGAGAACGTAAACCTCTCCTACGTCAGTCGGGGGATTCAGCGGCTCTATAAGGAGATGATGGAACCGGCCGGCCTCGACGCCGTGCGCATCGTCACAGAAAACGGGCGCTGTGTGACCGGCCCGTACGGCTGGCTGGTCGGCCGCGTCATCCACCGCAAGGACACGTACAAGCACTACCTCGGCCTCGACGCCAACATGGCCAATCTCATGCGGCCGGGCATGTACGGCGCCTATCACCACATTACCGTGCTCGGCAAGGAGAACGCTCCCGCCGCGCACACCTACGACGTGGTGGGAAGTCTCTGCGAGAACAACGACAAGTTCGCCATCGACCGGAAGCTGCCGCAGGTCGAAGTCGGCGATCTGCTCGCGATCCACGACACCGGTGCGCACGGGCACGCGATGGGATTCAACTATAACGGGAAGCTGCGCTCGGCCGAGCTGCTGCTGCACCCCGACGGATCGGTAACGCAGATCCGCCGCGCCGAGACGTACGACGACTACTTCGCGACGCTCGACCTCGATTCGGTGGAGCCGGTAGCCGGCGCCTACGCCGGTGCCGCAGCGAGGGCCACGACGCCGGCCGGCGCCGGCGTGCGCCGCTGACGGTGCACCGGCACGGCACCCGGTTGTGCGGCCGAAAACGGCGCTGACGGGGTGACGGGGTGCCGCCCCGGCTGTTCGACCGCTCCGCCGAGGGAAACATCTACGGTGTTTCTTCGAGCGAATCTAACCGGGTGAGTACCTGCCCGCCGAGCGTACTCTCGACTTCGAGAAGCGTCAGGAGCAGATCGAGCTGCACCTCGCGCAACTCATCTTCCCGCTCCCGGATGTCGAGACGGACATCGTCGACTTCGAGCGCGGTGGCGCTGCCGATTTCGCGGAGCGCCTCGGTATCTTCGAGCCGCTCGAACTCGAACGCGCGATCGGCATCGATAATGGCAATTCGGTCGGTGAGAATACCGAGCCGTTCGAGCGAAGTGCCGAGCTCGTCACGGGCATCGCTCTCGGCGTCGCCTCGCTCGATCTCGGCAAGGCGGATCGCGAGCTCGTCGGCATCTCGCGAACGTCGCCGCTGTCCCCCGTCGAACAGCGGAATCCGCACTCCAAGCGAAACTCGCCAGTTGAAACCGCCGTCGCCGTCGAAGAGATCGGTGAATGCGCTGCCGATGTTGCTCTCATCGTCGCGATCATCGGGGTAGCGCCGAGACATCTGCGCTACGACACTGAGCTCGGCCGCTCGGTCGACATCGGAGGTAATCGCGGAGTCGACCGCTTCCTGAATCGAGATGTCGGCTCGACGCACCGCGCTGTTACCCGCCAGATCCCACGACTGCTCCGCGTCCGGCGGAAACTCCTCCCGGAGCGTGGCGACCGCCTCGCTCAACGGATCGTCGGCAACGACGTAGTCGGCAACACGTTCGAGGCTGAACGCCCGGATATCGAAACTGTCGTCGGCAAGACGATTCAGCGACCGTTCCACGGTGCGAAGCTGTTCGCGACTCTGGAGGAGCGCCTCGCGCGTTCGATTCTCTGCGAGTCTTGCCTGCAGCAGTTGCCGTTCGCTTGCGATGCCGACCTCGACGTCGCTTTCGAGCTCTTCGATGCGCGTCTGCTGGATCGTTTTTGAGAACTCGAGCGTTTCGATTGCATCGCGCAGATTGCCGATGACGAAGTAGAGCTCGATCGCAGCAAGCGCGGTCCCGTTCTCCGTCTCGCGACGGGCGACCTCGGCATTCCTCACGCCGACAGCCGCTTCCCCGTCGAGCGCTCGCCCGACTCGCAGATCGATAAACCGTCCGTTCACGAAGACCGGCTGGCTGAACTGCAGACCGACCGACGGCTCGACTTCGTAGCTCGGGTCGTCGTCGTCGCCGTTCTCGTCGAGCAGCCGCGATACCCGTGCCTCCAGTCCGGCGTCTCCCGTTATCCGACCGCCGCTCGGCAGCGACTGAGAGAATCGCAACGTGCCGCCGGTCGATTGCGAGCGACTCGTTCGCCCCTCCTGCTCGCCGGGAACCTCAACCCCCGGCATGACCTCCTCCGGCTCCCCGGGAACCTCGACTCGCCTCTGATCGATCGAATACGGCTCGAGGTCGAGCTCGACTCGCGGGCCGATAGACGCCCTCGCAGCGTCATAACCGGCCTGCGCCTGCATCTCCGAAAGGCGCGAGCGCTGAATGTCGACGTTTTCTCCGACAACCGCCTCGAGAGCTTCCAGGAGCTCGAGAAGCGGCCGCTCATCCTCCGGAGACTCCTGTGAAGCCAGCGGCATTCCCGCGACGAACAGTACCAGCAGAAGCGGGCCGACAAGCCGCCCCCTGCGCCGAACGACAATATCAACCATGAGCCGTCTCCAATGCATTCCTGCCTGCTCCACCGCGTCGCCCGCCGCGGTCGAAGAGAATCCCGTACAGACACGGGACAACGACGAGCGCCGTGACCGTGGAGAAGAGCAGACCGAAGATGATGGTGCTCGCCATCGGTCCCCAGATCACGCTCACCCCACCGAGTCCGAGCGCCGTCGGGAGCAGCCCGGCGATAGTAGTCAGGGAGGTCAGAAGAATGGGGCGCAGGCGCACGGTCGCCGCCTCGATGACCGCCTCTCCGATAGGCAGACCGTCATCCTTGTGTTCGCGGATGAAACTGATAAGGACAATGCTGTCGTTTACCGCGATTCCGGCGAGCGCGACCCCCGCGTAGATGACCACCGAGCTCAGTGCGGTACCGCTGATATAGAGATAGAGAACCACACCGACGAACGCGAAGGGCACCGCGAGCAGAATCAGGATCGGCTGTACGTAGCTCTTGAACTGGGTCGCAAGTATCAGGTAGATGATGAACACTCCGATTACGAACACCTGCAGAATATCGAACAGGAGAGTCTGAAATTCCGCGAACTGCCCCTCGGTTTCGATCTCCACGTCAGGCGCAACTCCGAGTATTTCGTTCTCGTACAGGTCGGTGATACTCCGGTCGACGGCAGCGAGATCAACCCCGTCGACTGCCTCCGCTTCGATCGTCACCTCTCGCCGGCCGTCGAAGCGCTGAATGCTCGCGAACGCCTGCGCATCTTCAACCGATGCCACCGACGACAGTGGTATCCGCCGTCCATCCGGTGTGGGAACCGAGAGTTCGAGAAGCGTTTCGGTGCGGGTCGGATTCGCGAACGCGTACCTCACCTCGACCGGAGTCTCGACGTTGTCCGCGAAGATGCTACCCGCGTCCTGACCGTCGAAACCGGTACGGATGAAATCCCCGATCGCCTGCCGGCTCAGCCCGAATCGCGCCGCCTCATAATCATCCACCAGGATTCGCAACTCCGGCGAGGAGACCTCGAGGTTGTCGCGAACGTCGAACAAACCTTCTACACCTTCGAGTTCGGCTCGAACCAGCTCGGCGGCGGCTTCCAGCTGCTCGTAACTGTCGCCGAAGAATCGATATACGATCGCCGAGTCCACCGGAGGTCCGGTCGCCTGCCGGCGAAAGCGGACATTCTCTGCTCCCGGTATGTCGGCGGTCCGTTCTTCGGCATCCGCGATTATCTCGAGGACGCTCCGGGTCCGCCCCTCGTCGAGTTCGAGCAAGTCGACGACGATCTGGCCGACGGTCGGATCGACGAGATTCTCCGTTTCTCCGGAGGCGAAGCCGACGTAGGCGCTCAATGCCTGATACTCACCCTCGCCGACCAACGGCTGCAGCCGCTCTTCGAATCGTCCGACCACCGCGTCCGTTTTTGAAATCGGCGTCCCGGCCGGCATGTCTATGTCGATGAAGTACAGGCTCGCGTCATCGGCCGCGAAAAAATCCTGCTGCAGCCGGCCGACCAGCGAGAAGCTGCCGACCATGATCGCCAGCATCGCCAACACCGCCAGCCCGCGCCTCCGGTAGACAGCAGTCAGGACACGCCGGAAAAGCACACTCGCTTTGTCGAACAGTCGGCTCAAGATTCCGTCCGATCCCTTTCCGGGCCAGTCCGCGTAGTGACTCGGCAGAAAGACACTCGCCTCGAATGTGCTCGCAAGGAGCGCGATCGCAACGGTGATCGGTACGACTCGCAGGAACCGTCCGATGATCCCCGGCAGGAGCGCGAGGGGCAGGAACGCGGCAACCGTCGTCAACGTGGCCGCCCAAACCGGGAGGGCAACCTGGTTCACACCCTGGATCGCCGCATCGTGCCGGCTCAGCCCTTCGCGCTGGAGACGGTAGCTGTTCTCGATGATAACGATCGCATGGTCGACGATAAGCCCGAGTACAAGAACGAGTGCGAAGAGCGTGTTGCTGTTCAGTGTCTCGCCGAGCAGGTCGAGTACGATGAACGTGATGGCGAACGCAACCGGAATTCCGAAGGCGGTCATGATTGCGTTACGGAAACCGACGAATGTCAGGAGTATGAGAACGAGAAGCACAAGGCCGATAACCGCGTTCGAAACCAGCACGTCGATCGAATCGTTGATCTGCACCGTGGAGTCGTTTACGAACGAGACGCCCAACGCATCGGGAATCACGGTGCCCTGCAATGTATCAACACGGTTGCGGACCTCGTCGGCGATTCGCACACTCGAGCCGCCGGGCACCTTCGCAACCCGCAACGTGATGCTCTGCTCGCCGTTGAATCGAGCGAGCACTCCGTCATCGTCGTATCCTTCCCGCACATCGGCGAGCTCACCGACCCGAACGATACCGACGCCCTGGTCGTTACCACCGCCGCCGGTGGCGCGAACTACCACCGACTCGAGGTCGCGTGCCGAGGCGATCTCTCCCGGCGTGCGAAGGAGAAACTGCCGTGTGGCCGTGGTCAAGCTGCCGCCCGGTACCGTAGTGTTTCGGGCCCGAATCGACTGGACGAGATCATCGATCGAGAGTCCGTATATTTCGAGCGTCTCCGGATCGGCGCTCACGAAAACCTTGCGGTCTCTCTGGCCGACGATATCGACGCTCGAAACCTCCCGAACGCTGCGCAGCCGCTCTGCCACCCGTTCGGCGGTGCGGTTCAAGGTCTCGTACTCGATATCTCCGTGAAGCACGAGCTCGATGACCGGAAGAAAATCGTTGGTGCTGAATTCGCTTATGTCCTCCTGCCCCACCCCATCCGGCAGGTCGAGCGATGCAAACCTATTCTGGGTATCCTGGAAGACGCGGTCGAACTGTTCCCGGGTGATATCCTCTTCGAACTGCAGCGAAATCTGAGCGAGGCCGTCACGGGTGACAGACTGATAGACCGATAGACGGTCGAGCGTCGCCATCTCACTCTCGATAGGAGATGTTACCGTTTCCTC
>PUOG01000329.1 GCA_003552745.1 Spirochaetaceae bacterium | reverse complement strand
TTCTTCTCCCACAGCATATTCACGAGGTGCGGATGGTCTTCGATTCGGTAACCGGAGAGGTCGAAGATGCGATCCTCGCCCACGTTCTCCTTGAGCCATGAAACCTGGTCGGTGGCTCTGCGGTCGAGCAGGTTATAGCCGCGGTGAATGGGATCGTGGTTGCGATCGACCATGACCATCGAAGGGAGCGCGGAGGAGACCGCCACCCCTTTGACGTCCTTCCCTGAAACCCCTGCGTCCGAAAGGCAGCGGCGAATCATGCGGCATGCGGCATCCCAGTAGTTCTGCGCATCGTGCTCCGACCAGCTCGGCCGCTCGTGTATCAGCTCATACTCTTCGAACGCACTCGCCAGCTCTCGCCCCTGATAATCGATCAGGACGGCCTTCGTCCCGCCTGTTCCGTAGTCGATTCCGAGCAGACAGTCAGCCATACTACCTCCCTACTTTCCATTCAGTTAGATGTTTTTCGTACTCCCGAACCGGCGTCAGCTCACACCGTCCGGAAGCGTTCCCAGCAGTTCGCCGGCGATCTCCCGAATCGAGTCGGTCGCTCCGCGAAAGCACCACAGCATATAGTCGTCTTCCGATTCGCACTCACCGCTATCGCCCCCGATACTTCGTCCATTGCATTCCAGCTCACCGAATCCGGCAAAGGTGCCGCCGTCATCGACCACATGCACCGATTGTCCTCGATCGCCCGGCCGGTGCGGCGGCTCTTCGAGATATTCCGCCGACGGGTCGTTCGCAAACGAACGCACGATAAGCTGACTGCGACCGTTCTCGAGGCGTTCGAGATAGCCGATGCGTCCGAGGACGTTCGCAGCCTTCACGCCGACCTTGAACCGGTGCTTGCCGCCGACCCGAAAGGCGAGACACCCCTCCGACCGCCGGACCTGGCCGCCGGGTACCGCCTCGAAGTAGTCGCGATACACCTGCCCGCCCGCGGCGGCCACCATCGCCCAACCGCCCGGCCGTACCTGAAAGAGGGTCCACGGCTCGCACGGCACTTCGCTGTCCGGCTCGCAACTGAAGCGAACCCGATGCCGGTACCCCGCAAAGTCGACACCGGCGTCGACGAGGTGCGCGAACCCGCTCTGCCGCAGCGGGTTCGCCGCCGCGGCGACCGAGCGTTCGATTAGAAGGCCGTTCAGCATCTCACCGGTGAAGTGGTCGCGTACATTCACCGTGCGTGAGAGGCGTACGGTGCCGGCGGGTTCGTCGCCGGAAGAATCGCTTTCCAGGTGATGCGAGCCCGGGTCGATCTCCGGAGGAAGTTCGAGCGAGCTCCAGAAATCGGTGCGATCTGCGACGTGGAACCTGATCTCCGGTGAAACCCACACCCGCTCACCGCCGAGATTCCACTCGCGGCCGGCGACGAAGCCGGCGAAGGCATCCGTACCGGTAAAAGCATCGCTGTTCAGCCAGAATGCACCACGGCCGCCGTCGCCGGCGGCCTCCGGGAAAAACGGGCCGAGAATTCGGCCTCCGTACTCGCTTACAACTATCTCGGCCTCCGGTCCGACGTACAGCCGCTCGTACCGGATGCCGCCTGAAGCGAGGCATTCGAGCACAAGATCGCGTTCCCGGTCAGACATGCAATTTGTCCTGCAATCTCCGCAGATCCATGAGCGCGGAATCGTACTCAATCACGACGTCGTCGTAGGTTATCGGCGTGTCCTTCGGTACTTCGCGTACCACACGGCACCCCTTGGCTACGCCCAGCGGCAACAGCTTCTCCTCGCGGGCTATCTCCGCCCGTTCGATACTTCCGCGATAGCAGGTCTCTCCGATTCCGTCGAGAATCTCACCGCTGCTCAGCGCCTTCTTACTCATCGCGAAGCATTCGCTGACGAGTTTCGGCCCGGGATGACCGGTCGACTCGCCGTAGAACACGGCTGTCGCAACCGAGATCGGGACCTCTACGCTGCACAGATGGTACGGCCGATAGAGGGTGTAGTACGGGCCCTCTCCCATATCGCGGTCCTTCATCCCAAAGGCGATCTTCTTGTTGTCGGTGTAGATGACGATGAACACGCCGGGGTGCACGCCGATCGCATAGTCGACAACCCCGCGCTTCTCGAGCACACCGCCGTCGCGCTTCGGCACGAAAACGGTGTGGAGCGTATCCACCGTCGCCTTCGGGCCATGCATATCTCGAATATCGGGGATGAGGCCGGTTGCGTTTGACACCGCCGACATCTCTATTGCGGTCTTCGATCCGTCGACGAACTCACTGAGCATGCGCGGATTCATCTGCCGCTGTTCGGCCTTTTCCCGAACCGTCTCCGGTGTTGCGTAAATGTCGAGCGGATTGTTCTTGCCCTTCCCTGCGGCCACGACTTCGAACCCCAGTGCATCGGCGAACCGGTAGAGCTCGATGATCGCCGCGGGCTCATCTCCGGCGGCAAGCGAGTAGACGACACCCGCATTCTCGGCGAGCTTCCGCAGAATCGGTCCGATCGTGATATCGCACTCGACACTCATCATGATGATATGCTTTCCATGGTTGATGGTATCGAGCGCGACCGTAGCCGCCATCTCCGTAGAACCGGTTGCATCCACCACCGCGTCGACCACCGATAACGAAGTGGCGATCCGATAGTCGGTGGTTGCGATGCACTTTCCGCCTCGTGCCGCGCTCTCGGCCTCTTCGAGACTCGTCGTCTGAACGACGCTCGGCTTTTCGCGCAACGCGTCGTAGCCGGCGGCGGCCTGCTTCGTGGTCAGATCGACGATGACCGCGATTTCCATTCCGGCCATCTCGCCGGTCTGTGCGACGATCTCCGACCCCATCTGCCCGGCGCCGATCAGGCCGACACGGATCGGCCGCCCTTCCCGCTCGAGCGCCTTCAGTCTGTCATTTATCTCATGCATACATACCTCGTTTGTTTTCCTGATCCGGTGCCCTCAGCGTTCGCCTTTCAGCAAGCGTTCGCCGACCGCACCGCCCGGATGAATAATCTTGAATTGTTCCCTGGTGAAACCCGATTGCCTCATGATCGCGATGCAGATCGCGTCAAAGAGGGCGATCACCGCGAGGGTACTCGTCGTAGCGAGCATGTTCAGGTCGTCCGCCTCCTGCTCAACCCACACCCGCAACAGTTGAGCAGCCTCTCCGGCGAGCGCCGACGACTCGTTTTCGGTCACCGCAATAATGGGGACCGATTTCGCCTTGAGACTTGGGACGAGGTTCAGGAGCTCACTCGTGTTCCCGCCCTTGGAGATGAGAATCGCTACGTCTCCCGGTTGCACCGCTCCGAGCGCGCCGTGCACCGCATCCGCCGGCGAAAGAAAGAATGCAGGCCGTTCGACACACGAAAGGGTGTGGGCGACCTTGCGCGCAGCGGCAGCCGAGGTGCCTACGCCGCTCGTTACCACCCGGCCGCTGCACCGGCCGATCAATCGAACCGCTTCGTTGAACGACGTGCGATCCACGCGTTCGGCCAGCTTTCCTATTTCCTGCGAGCCGAGCTGCCACGCATGCTCGGCCACACTCCATGCATCGTCCATTCGTTCACTCCGATGAGGGGTATACGCGGTCGGGCTTCTTCCGACGCTTCGGCCGTTCGATGAGCTCGTAGACGACGCCGAAATCACCCTCGGTATCGATGTATGCGTAGTGGCCGTCACCGTCGGCACCGAATCCGGCTCCGTCCATGATCATCGGATATCCGGCCGCCTCCGCTCGTTCGAGCGCGCTCTGCATATCGTCAACGAGCAGGCCGAAGTGCTGCACGCCGTATCCATGCCGTTCGATGAACTCGTGATAGATCGTAGGCCCACGTACCGGCTCGATGAACTCCACACGCATCGGACCGAAGTACGAGAGTGCTATTCGGATCGAGTAATCCGCGGGCTCACCGCGATAGGTCATATGCGGGACGAACGGCCGTTCATAGGTGTAGAAGTCCCACGGACCTACGTTGAAGACGCTATGATACCGTTCGACCGCGGCCTCGAGATCTTCTACGACGAATGCGATCTGCGCGATTCCGCCGTCGAGAAAGGGCAAGGCATTCGCCGCCGACTCGCTTCGACTCTTCATTGCGCCGACTGTAGCATAGCGGCGATTCTTTTTCAAATCGATATTGGGAAATTGTAATGCAATTTTGGCTAATCCGACGAACCTAATCGCGGCGCGCCATATGGAGGCGCGCTATATCTTGTTGACTTCGACGGCTGACTCGGTCTTTCGAGCCTTCTCAACCGCCTCGGCACCCATGCGGTTCATGTAATTCATGAGCAGACTCTCGAGGACACAGAGCTCGGTGACCCGCTTCGATATGACCTCGACGGTCATATAGCGGGTAAAGACCGCGGTAAGCAGCAGGACATCCGCGCGTTTTGCAACGGGCGACATCGGCGTATTCGTGATCGCCACAATGTGCGCCCCGGCCGCCCTCGCCTGTTTCATCGCGTCGAGCACCGTCCTGCTTCGGCCGCTGTGCGAAATCGCGAAGAAAACATCTCCCGGCTGCAGTTGGGCCGCCAGCATGAGCTGCGTATCCGGGTCGAGCGATGCATCGGCGCGCTTTCCGACCCGCAGAAACCGTTGCCGTGCTTCGAGAGCGACGATCGCAGCATCGCCTATGCCGACGAATAGGAGCCGTCCCGCGTTGAAAACCAAATCGACGACGCGCTCGTACTCTTCGGCGGACATTATGTTCACCGTGTCGTTCAGCGCCGTGACGCTTGCCTGGACCACCTTCTCGAACACGGTGACCGGCGAGTCATCCCTTTCAATCGACGAATAGGCGAGCTCGTGTTCGCCTTCACCGGTCTGGAAATCAGGCTGTTCTTTTACTCGAGCGAAGTCTCGCTTCAACTCGGGAAACCCCTCGTAACCGAGTCGCTTCGACAAGCGTACGACCGTCGCCTCGCTGCAGCCCGCCTCCGCGGCGAAATCGACAATGGTCAGATCCTGCACACGACCGGGATTCTCGAGCAGGCAATCGACCGCACGCCGTTCGGCGCTTTTCAACCCGGCGTACACCGACTGGATTCGCAGCATACACGCATACGGCACCTGTGCGGCCAATGCTGGGTCCACGCTTACCACCGACTGCTCATTCCCCATATACACTCTCCATCTGCAATCCGCCCGAAACGTAGAGTGAGTATAACAGTAGAAAGCAGGCGCTCTCCAGTATGCTTTTCGCTTTCTCGAAACAATCGGGAAAGAGGCAACTCGAAGACCGCTTGACGCCGCCGAATGGATCGCGTTGAATGCCGAACGGGAGGACGCAGTGAATACGAGCGCTAATTCCGTGGGCAAAGTCATGATCATCGGGGGGCCGGGAAAGATCTCCCGGGGGACCGTCGATTATCTGCTCGAACGCGGAACGGAACTGGCAATCTGTACACGAAATGCCGAGCCCAAGCGTAAGGCGCACCCCGACGTTACCTTCTATGAGGCGCCCCGCGGTGACGGAAAGGCGCTCGCGACGGCACTGGACGATTTCGGCGCCCGCCTGGTCATCGATACGATCTGTTTCGATCTCGAGGAGGCCGAACTCCTCTACAATATCGTCCGGGACCACATAGATCACCTGATATTCGTCAGCACCGTGGATACCTACGGATACCCGTTGTCACGGATTCCGTTCCGCGAATCCGACACGTTCCGCCCGGCGATCGGGTCGTACGCGCAGAAGAAACGGGTAATCGAGAAGTTCTACGAGGAAAAGCACGCGACCGAAGGCTTCCCGGTGACGATCGGACGGCCGTCGCTTTCGATCGCACCGAGCTTCTGCCCGATGATGTTCTTCGACTGGGGGCATCAGGCGGTCGCCCGTATGAAGGCAGGAAAGCCGATCATGGTACCGGGCGACGGCAACGGCCTCATGCACGTCGGATGGGCGTACGATGTGGGCCGCATGCTCGGACGTATGATCGGCGATCGCGTTTGTCTCGGCAATGGATACACGCTGAGCGACGAGAACTGCCTTCCGCGCGACGAGTACATCGATCTCTACGCTGCCGAGCTCGGAGTCGAGCCCGAACGGGTCTACATTCCGCAGGAGTACATCGAATCGTTCCCGGGCGTGGATCAGATGCAGACCATCTATCACCTTTACAGAGTGAATATGGCCTTCTCGCTCGAGCGGTTCAAGACCGACTTTCCCGACTACGAGTGGCTGCCGCTGCGCGACGGCGTGCGCGAGTTCATTCGGGAGAACGAACGCGGCGGCACACTCCCCGACCCGAATGTGGAGACGATCGAGGACCGGATCATAGCCGAGTGGCGCCGGCGGCTCGCCGGGTGGGGCGGCCCCTGAGACGGGTCGGCGGGTCCGGGGTCGGCGCGTCCCCCACCCGTGGCCCCACCGGTTGTTTAGCCGTATTCCAGCGGAGCGCTATTCCCGACCACCGCGAATCCGTTCGGAAACTCCGGGCTGATCTGATAGTCGGCTATCCGTTCCATGAATCGCAGAAACTCTATTCCGTCACGGGCGGCGGTGTCCGGATCCGGGACCATCGGTGCGCTCTCTATCGTACAGAAACCGCTGTACCCGGTCTTCTTCAGGGCGCGAAAGACCGCCCGGAAGTCGGTCTTTCCGTAACCCGGTGTGAGCGAGTTCGAGTCCCGGAAATGGAGATGCCACAGGAACGGATGCGCGTCGAGCACCGCTTCGAACGGATCGAGCTCCTCCATGTTCACGTGGAACCAGTCGAGCTGGATTCCGATATTGTCACAGCCGGTGCGCTCGATCATCCGCTTGTGGTTGGAAGCGGTATTCACGAACTTGCCCATCTCCAAGTGATTCGTCGCTTCGAACACAAGCTTCACGTCGCGAGGCTTCGCATACTCACTCATCCGGCGAAGGGCATCGACCGCGACCGTGCTCGCCTCCTCTACGTTGTCACCGTTGATTGCGTCATGAATCGCGACAGCGATCGTAACCGACGGCGCGCCGACCTCTACCGCGAAATCGATGGTCGACTTCGTTTCGGTCACGGCAAGCTCGGCGGTTTTCGGCTCGGTCAGTGTTTTGAACGTCGGCGAGTACGGATCCCACATCTCCCCCCAGCACTCGTTGATGCAGGAGACCGCGAGCCCGTAATCGTTCGAAAGCTTGCTGTGTGTTTTCGCGTAATCGTCCATCGATACCCCGAGGCCGTACCGGCCCTTGGGGGGACAGATTTCGATCGCATCGTAGCCATATTTCTTCAACCGCTCGTACGTCCGTTCCGGTTCGAGAAACGCTTCCTGCTGCCCGAAGGTCAACTGAAAATAGCTGTACTTCACTGCTGCCCGGCTCCTTGTTCACGAAAAAATTGAGGAAATCGATCGTGCGACCGACGAGAAACGCCGGCCGCACCGATAGCGATCACGCCTCGTGCACGTACAGGTCCCAGTCGAGGTAGGAGTCGATGGCTTCCTCGAGGACCTTCGAGTAATGTCCACGCGCCATGGCGACGTGATGCTCGAAGCCGTTCTTGGTGATGTACCGAAGCATCTCCCGCATGTTCTTGACGCGGCAGACGGCGATTCCGCCGTCCATCGGGAACGGATCGTCGGTGAACTCGCCCTCGCCCACATAGGCGCGGTTCATACCGAGCCGGTCGTCGGTCGACATGCGGAAGAAGGTGAACGGCCCCGGAGCGACCTTACCCTTGATTGCGCCGAAGCTTCGCTCTTTGCCGAGCGTCTCGCCGAGCACATCGAGGTTGGAAATCTCGATATCGTCACCCATGAAGCTCTTCGGATAGTTGCTGCAATGAGTCCCGACTACCATATCCTGGTCTTCGCCGTAGTTGTTGTTCCAGTCGAGGAACCCGGGCGCGTTGCCGCTCGCAAGCGCGAGAGCGTACATCGAAACAACGCCGGTTACGTCGGTTTCGCACGCGCTCGGCATGAGCCGCTCACCCATCATGCTCATCGACAGACAGGTGGCGCACCCGTAGTTGTTCTGGACCGAGCTCCAGCACTGGATCGCGCTCGCGTCGCACTGGTTCTCGTCCATCCAGTGGTCGATGGCAACGCCGAGCTTGACCTGCTTCATAACGTTGGCATCGAGAATCTCGCCGGGAATCTTGCCGTAGCCGCGGACCTCCTCGAGCTTCTTCTTGACTTCCGCCGCGTTGTCATCGAGCTTCGATGCGGCGGCGAGGATGTCGGAAAGATCGACAGTCACCACGGTTATGCCGTTGGACTGCAGGAGCTTTTCACTGTAGCGGACGGTGTGAAACGGAGCGGGACGCGCACCGATTGCGCCGATGCGCGCTCCGGTCATACCCTTGACGACGCGGCAAACGCGCGCGAAGCGGTCAAGGTCGTCAGCGAAGACGTCGCTGTCGATGTCGCACGTATGACGCGATGTATCGGTCCACGGAATACCGTACTGGTAGAGGTTGTTCGTAACCGAGATCTTTCCGCAGTACGAGTCGCGGCGCTGCTTGACGCTGACCTTATCGGGCTGGTCGTTGCATGCCTGCACGAGAACCGGCACGTCAAGTCTCGCGCGAGAGATCGTCTCGACGACACCCTGCTCGTCACCGAAGTTCGGAAGAA
>PUOG01000002.1 GCA_003552745.1 Spirochaetaceae bacterium | reverse complement strand
CCGTGCTCGCACGCGGGTCAACGTCGCTGCTGGTGGTGCAGGTCGTCGTCCGGCGCGAGCGGCTGGTTACCCGACACATCGGTTCGGTGCTTCAGGTGCTTCGCGGCTGGGCCCACAACCTATACGTCGGGATTCCCGCCGCCGCGGTCAATCTGCTGCAACCGATCTCGATCGGCTTCCTAACGCGGCTCGTGTCGGGATTCGGCGCGGCGGCCGTGGCCGGCTTCGGTGTCGCCACGCGCCTCGAGTCGTTCGGCATTGTCTTCATGATGGCGCTGTCGATGGTCTTTACCCCGTTCGCCGGGAACAACCACGGCGCGGTGCGGCCCGACCGGATTCGCACCGGCTATCGCTTCGGATCTCTCTTCTGTGTGCTCTGGGGGATGATGGCACTCGCGGTGTTCGTCGTGGCTGCCGAGCCGCTGGCTACGGTGTTCAGCCGCGATGCCGAGATCGTCGCGGTGACCGCGCTCTACCTGCGGGTGCTCGCGCTGAGCTACGCGTTCCAGGGCATCGTGCTGCTATCCTCCTCGGCGCTGAACGGCATGCGCCGCCCGATCGAGGCGTTTTTCGTCTCGTTCCTGCGGCTGATCGTCTTCTACGTACCGCTGGCTGCCGCCGGGCGGGCGATCGCCGGTTTGGAAGGCATTTTCTGGGGAATCGCTCTGGCAAATCTCATCTCCGGTGCGATCGCCTTCGTCTGGTTTCACCGGACGATCGGGCTCACGATTCGGCGAACCGGGGAGTCTTCGGCGTATGCATCCGCGGCGGCCGAACGGTAGGAGTGAGATATGATCAAGCCACCACCCCTTCGCCCCGGCGATACCATCGATGCGGTTCGCCGAACGTTGTTCTCGACCGCCCCGGTCGGGGAGATCGAGCCGAACCGCAGCGGCTGGACGGAGGAGTTTCTCGACTGGGCCGATCCCGGGAACCAGAAGCGCGAGCGCGCGCTGAACGAATCGACCGGGTGGCGCTGGATTCAGAAGTCGGGGAGAGATGCTTCGGCGAACGAGATCGTTTCCGGGCATCTGCTCGGCGGCTGCGCGGAGGTTGTCGATCAGCTGCGGGGCACGCCGGTCTTCCCGCAACCGGCCGACTGGCACGGCGCGGTCCTTTTTCTCGAGACCTCCGAGGATGGAGTCGGCCCCGACTACGTCACGCACCTGCTGCGAAGCCTGGCCGCCATGGGCGTGATCGAGCGCATCGCAGCCGTCTTCTTTGCTCGCCCCGGCGGACAATTCGCCGTGTCCCGGTACCCCGAGTACGACGCGGCACTCCTGTCCGTCGTTCGCGACGAGTGCGGCCGCGACGACGTGCGACTGAGTGTTCGGTAGAACAGCGGGCGCCACGCCGGAGGCGATCTACTCGAGGTGTACGTTCGGCCGCTAAGGCTTTCTCCCGGCGTCGGGTGGGTGCGAGTCGCACACCTCCCGATAGCGCTCCTCGATCTCAGCGAAAAGCGTTCGCCCGACGGTGGTCGAAAGCCGCCGGCGACTCGTCTCGAAGAACTCGTCGAGGTTCGTGAAGTGCCGGAACGCCGGCGTTTCGGCTTCCGCATCGTATCGGCCGGTACTCTGATAGATGAGAGCTTGCACACACATGTCGCAGAGGTTCATGTCGCGTACGAACCGCGCGGTCGCGGTCTCGCCGAGCTCGTACTCTTCCCAGAGACCGGCGAGCTCGGTCTCCGAATCGGGGTGTACCGGAGCCCGCTGCACTGCGTGCCTCCCGGCGTCCCGTTCGCGACCCTGAAGGAGCGCCTGAACGGTCGAGAATGCTTCCCTCTCCCGCCCCCGTTTCTCCTCGGTGGTCATCGTGCGTTCTTGCGGGTGCACCCGCGTGGCAACATCTCCCATCTCCGCCTCGGCTACGTCGTGAAGCACGGCCATGGCGACGGCGCGTTCGCGGTTTGCGGCCTGCCCGCCGTTGTCGTCCTCGGCCGCCGGCGCGTAGAGCCAGCAGAGTAGGGCGGTACCCCAGCTGTGGGCGGCAACCGATTCCGGATCGCGCACCCCGCGCAGCACCCACCCGGTGCGCACCTCATCTTTCAGGCCGAATGCCTTCAGAACGAACTCAATCATGATCGGCTCCTGCCGGTCGGCGGCGAGCAATTCGTCTCATACCCTGCAGCTTATCACTTTGCTCGGCGAGTGCCTCGATCGAGCGTTACGACCACGCAACGAGGTGTGAAAAAGCATGAAATCCAGATAATGCTTGCTACACTGCGAATCGAGTAGTAAGATATAGAAACACGGCGACATATGGATGAATCGATGGCAATTGCACGAACAAAGAAAGCGGAAACGGAGCGTTTTCACGCATCGATCGGTGCGCTGGGAGTCGTCTGGCTATGAGTGTCACCCGCCTCCACCGTAAGACGTTCAAGCAGGGAAGCAGGACCTACTACAACAGCAGCATATTCTTCCCCGACGACGTCCGGGAGGATGTCTTCGTCCTCTACGGCTTCGTCAGGGTCGCCGACGACTACGTCGACTCGGTTCCGCAGGACGCCGAAGGGTTTGTCCTCTTCCGCAATGCATACTACAGAGCGCTGAACGGCGAGCCGTCCGGCTACCGCATCATCGATTCGTTCGTGGAGCTCATGCAGAAGCGAAATCTCGACGCGACGTGGGTAGAGGCGTTTCTCCATTCGATGGAACTCGATCTGTACAAGACCGATTACGATTCGATCGATGAGACTCTCGAATACATCTACGGCTCCGCGGAGGTTATCGGGCTGTTCATGGCGAGGTTGCTCGACTTGCCCGAGGAGAGCCTCGAAAGTGCGCGGCTGCAGGGACGCGCGATGCAGTACATCAACTTCATCCGTGATATCGCCGAAGACCAGAGTCTGGGCCGGCGCTATCTGCCGCTCGGCGAGTCGGGGCTCACCGCTCTCGATGAGGCGACCGCACGCCGGCAGCGTCCGCGGTTCGAAGCGTTCATTCGCGATCAGATCGAGTTGTATCGCCGGTGGCAGGAGCAAGCCGAGCAGGGGTATCGCTATATCCCGCGCCGCTATCTCATTCCGATCAAGACCGCCTCGGATATGTACCGGTGGACCGCCGACCGAATCTACCGCGACCCGCGGATCGTTTTCCAGAAGAAGGTGAAACCGAGAAAGGCTCGAGTGGTTTTTCAGATGCTCCGAAATGCGCTCACCTCAGCCGGGTGGTACTCCGGCTTGCACGGCCGAATCACCGTCAACCCGACACCAGCCGAGCGATCATCGGTACCGCCTCATCCACGGTCGCCGCAAAGCAGTCGGCGCCAACCCGTTTCCACAGCGTCCGGTCGAGGTTGAACGCCTGACCGCCGGCAACGATTCGCAGGGGAGTGCGACCGCGGCGAGACGTCCGGGCCCGCACCCGGTGTAGTGCATCGGTCACGACATCGACATCGAATGCGAGCGTGGCCGATATCGCCAATACATCCGCCTTCGTGTCGACTACCGCTTTCGCGATATGGTCGGTCGGGGTATTGGCGCCGAGGAAGATGCAGCGGAAACCATCGGCTTCGGCGAAATCGGATACCATTCGCAAGCCGAGCTCGTGTTGCTCCCCCGGTACCGTCGCGAGGACGATCGTCTCTTTCGTGGGAGCGCCGGAAACGAGGAAGCTGCGTAGCTGTCCCAGGAGCGACTCGGTGGCGTGCGAGACGAAGTGCTCGAAGTACACGGTGGTCTCGTTCGTCTCCCACATACTTCCGACCGCCTTGAGTGCCGGCTCGAGAATCTCCCGGTAGACCTCGTGCACGCTCATGCGGCCCTCTATGATCGAGGAGATGACCGACTCGAACGCACTCTGTTGCTGTCCGTTCAGCAGGCGTTCCAGATAGGCGGCCGCCGGCGCCGAAAGCGCCGCCCGGCCCGGCGCGTCGCGGGTGCGAAACTCCAGGACCCGGTCGGTAGTGAGCGCGATATCGCTTCGCCCGAGCAGGTAATCGAGGGAGACCTCGAAGTAGTCGGCAATTCTGAGCAAGGTCTGCTCGCTCGGAAACCGGTTGCCCTGCTCGTAATTGCCGATCGTTGTTTGAGCGAGCCCGAGGGCTGCGGCGAGCTGCGCCTGCTGGAGGTTGCGGCCTCTTCTTAGCTCACGTAACCTGGTCGCGAGGTTCGCCATTCAGATCGCTTTACGCCGGTCCGAAGTGCTTCAACATCACCAGATCCTCGAACTCACTCGTGTTCTCCACGCGCACGCCGCGGCCGGCGGCCGCCGCGGTCACGAAGATCTCGTCCTCGGTCATCTGACCGAATCCGATCATCGAAGGTGCGCTCACCGTCAGCGTGCCGACCGTACCTCGGCCCTGGATCACGATCGCTCCGTACGCCCCGTCGTCGGTGATCGTCACCGATCGACCCGGTCGCACGGTGAGCTCCTTGGCGCTGAAATAGTCGGATCGGTACGCAATCCAGTTTTCGAGGTAGCCGGCTTCGCTCATCTCCTCCTCGGCCCGCACCGGCTTCGGTGGCGTAAACCGATTCGCGTAGAGATCGGGGTCGACGTTCAGTTCCCACTCGATGAGACTCATGATGAAGTCGAGGTCGTGCTTGCGATCGTCGGGAACATCCTTCACCAGGAGCTCCCACGGTGTATAAGCGTCCCACACGATCGATTGGAACATCGCGAAAACATCGGAGGCGCGCTGCGGTTCGTAGGTCAGCATCGATCCCGGTGCGTGCAGGAGGCCCGGCGGCACATCCCAGCCGGTTCCCGGCGTGAGCTTGTACGCCCGAGAGAGATCGAGGATCTTATTGTCGCCGGTATTCCAGTTCTCGAGCGTGCGCCGCACCTGCTCCCGCGTTACCCCGGGATTGAGGCCGATGAAGGTGTAGGGGAAATAGCCGCGTTTGTTGTTCAGCTGTTTGGGAAAATAGTATGCCTCCGGCTTACCCTTCTGCCCCACGAGAGCGGCTTTCTCGTCGGTGTGATGGAGATGATGCGGAAGCGGCTCGAGGTTGTCGAAGAACTTGCTGTACATCGTCCAGCCGCCGTGCCGGCGCATGACCTCTGAGCCGAGAATCTCGTCGCCGATCTCGTCGATCGCATCGCGAAGCAGTACCCGTTCGTCGAGCGGCGGGTCGGTTCCCGGTGCCACATTGGCCGGCCGTGTTCCACTCGCTGCCGCGGTGTAGATATAGCTCAACCCCTCGTCGTCGAGCGTTCCCGGTCCGTTGTCCGCTTTCGTAGTCGACGAGAACCACCGCTCGTCGATGCCGCCGCGGTTTGCGCCGAACGCGTAGTAATCGTCGGGGTGCAGCTTCAGCCGCTTGCCGGGAATACAGAACGAGCGGGGAACCCACGTCGGTGTCAGACGCAGCACCCCCTCTCCCTGTTTCAGACACTCGCGCACTCGCTCTATCTTCGAACTCATCATTACCTTCCTTTCCTGGACCGGACATATGATCGCATATCGGGCACGAGAATCAAGCCTGTGGTTTCCCGATGTTACCTGACGGTGGTGCCTACCAGTGGTGCTTGAAGAAGTTCGCTTCCCGCTCGTACTCGGCGACGAGCCCCGCGATTTCGTCCATACGCTCGCCCGGAAGCTCTTCGAATCCGGCCGCGATCTCCACATTCTGCTCGAGCTCGGCAACGGTGGAAATACCGACGATCGCCGTGCTCACCGGAAATGAGAGCACATAGCTCAGGGCGTCCTCCATCGAGCTCAAGCCTCCGTCCCGGAAAATGCGCCCGACGGCGGTTACCTTCATCGCGATAATGCCGAGGTTCTGCGAAACCGCCTCCTCGAGGAGTCGCTCCTGAAACGGCTTATAGTAGCTGTCGCCGGCATTCAATGACATCAGAATCGTATCGAATTGATGCTCCCGGATTCCCCGCAGCAGAACGTCCGGATCGCGATGCCCGGTAATACCGATGTGCGAAACGACCCCTTCATCTTTCAGGCGTTCGAGTGCGTGGATCGCCCCGTTGTCGGCGAATACCTGGTCGAGATCGCTGTCGAGCCGGATATTGTGGAGCTGGTACAGGTCGAGGTGGTCGGTCTGCAGCCGATCGAGGCTCTGCTCGACCAGGCGCATGGTTCCATCGTAGCTTCGTTCGTGCGTTTTCGTGGCGAGGAATACCTCGTCGCGGCGGCGAGCCATGACCTCGCCGATATTACGCTCGCTGTTCCCCCCGCCGTAACGTGGTGAGGTATCGATGTAGTTCACGCCGAGGTCGAGCGCACGGTTGATGATCTCTGCGGCTTCGTCACGACGGTCGGCTCGCTCCACCGTTGCCTCGCCACCGAGGCTGAACAGGGAGATCTCCGCGCCGGTTCGCCCGAGAGTTCGCCTCGGCATTCGCCCGCTCTCGCTGTTCTCGCGTCCGAACGCCCCGCGGGTAACGCCAAAGAATGGCAACACCTTCGCGGCGGCCGCGCCAATCCCTCCGGCGGCCAGGATGCGAAGAAACGATCGTCTCGTGAATGAGTGCTTCATGTGAATATCCTCCTGTACATGGTGCGCCCAAAACCGCGGCGAGGTCAAATCCTGAGCGATGTCACACGGCACGGGTCACAGCAGCTCGCGGTAGTGGTCGAGAATCATTCGGACGGCCGACACGATGTCGCGGGTATCCGACTCGCGCCCGAGCTGCGTGTGCACCGGGGTGATCGCCTGAGTTTGTGCGCTCATCGCCTTCTCGACCTCCTCGGGCGCGAGGTTGTTCGACGCGGGGGGCGATAGTCGCGAATACCGGGATCGCACCGACGGAGAGGACCGCGGTGGCGGTGGAGATGAAGGTGTAGGCAGATACGATCACTTCGTCGTCCGCGCGGATCTGCCCTACCACCCGTACCGCTCGGGGCCCCACGGGTAGCGTTCCTGCTCCTGCCTGACCCGAACACCCGTTCGTGGTGGTAGGTCCTCCTCGAGCACGACTCCTGGACCGACGATGCTGTACGGACCGATCTTGCGCCCCGGCATAATCGTCGCGTTCACCCCGGTTCGGCAGTAGTCGCCGATGTAGGTAGCATTCGCGTGGGCGGGGGGAATCTCGCGCCGTCCGAGCACGCGATGTACCGTCTCGCCGTCGTCGAACCGCAGCGAGCCACAGACGGTCGCCGCTCCTATGTCTGTTCTTTCGCCCACGACGCCATAAATCTCCATGTAGTGGCAGAGGTAGACACCGTCGAACAGCACCCCGGAGAGCTCAGCGGCGTGCCCCACGACGCATCCTCGTCCGATCACCGAAGCGTCTTCGACGAAACAGGCGTTCCCCACAAAGCTCCCGTCCCCGACCGCGATGCTGCCGTTAATGATCGCTCCGGCATCGATCACAACGTCGGCGCCGGCGATCAGCGATCCGCGGATGATGACGTTACGGCCGATGCGCGAATTACGGCCGAGGCGTACATACCCCTCTATGCTCGCCGATTGACCGATCGAAGCGCCTTCGTCGAGCTCGTTCGCCGTCAGTTCGGCACACGCGCTTCGAACCACCCGTTCGTTCGCCTCGAGGATGTGCCACGGCTTGTCGATGTCGGGGATCAGTTCGGATGCGGTGACGCTCCTCACTGAACCGCCGGCTGCCCGGAACGTCTCGACCGCGGCCTCGAGATGGAGTTCACGCGGCGGCATCATGCCGACCTGGACGACGGGGAAGTGGGATGGGCACGCCGCGAGATGCCTGCGAAAGCCGGCCGGGAGCACGGCCGCTACGACCCGCCCTCCGGCGCCGCCTCGGGGGTGTCCGACGATTGATGTAACCCGGTCATCGGCGGTCGATACGACTATCGAATCCCGTACTTCCGATTCGGGAACCGGTGTGAGAAGCAGCGTCGTCGCCTGCGGATGTTTGCGCGAATCAGCGAGCAGTCGTCGGAGGTCGCCCTCGCCGACTACCACGTCACCATAGAGCACGAGCGATGCTTCGTCCTCTGAGGCGCCATCGTCCGTTTCCTTGCACGCGAGGAGCGATGCGCCGGTACCATCAGTTTCCCCAACGGCGGCGACCTGGATCGCCGGAGCGGCACCTGCGGACTCGCGGCCCGCTGCCCATCGTAACGCCGCGTCCCGTATGTCATGCTCGTGCCTGCCCGCCGCGATGACGATCCTCTCGCAGCCGAGTGCGTCGAGCGCGTCGAGAGCGAAGTCGAGCACCGGGCGGTTCAGCACCGGTATCAGGCACTTTGCACGGCATTCGTCGTATGGAGCGATGCGGCGTCCGGACCCGGCCGCGAGGATATAAGCGGTCACTGAGCAGGTCCCCCCTTTCCGCGAAGCCTACCATGATCCATCACGTCGCAACAGAATACGGTGAGTGCGCGGGCGCGGACCGTAAACGACTACCGAATTCGCCGCCGGGAGGTAATTTGCCGTTGCGGTTGATCTTCGTAGCGCTTTAGAGTGAAGGAAGTGCATAAGGGATTGACAATATGGCGTAAGCGCTATATAGTAAATGTATAACGCTATCGAGACCTTTATATATGGAGGGAATTATGGAGATTCAAACGAAGTACAAGCCGTACATCTTCGGTGCGCTCGCAGGACTCCTGCAGGTTCTCAGTGTTGCCCTGATCGGGCAGTTCTTCGGCACGTCCACAACGTTTCCGAGGATT
>PUOG01000258.1 GCA_003552745.1 Spirochaetaceae bacterium | reverse complement strand
TGCCGGTAAACGGCAAGCACCACAAGCACGATCCCGACGACAATAACGTCGCCCGCGGTAATCGGCATATGTTCCCTCTCCCAGTAAACATGTTCCCAGTAATAGTATATAGCACATAATCACCAGTAAGAGAAGGAAAGATCGTGTAGAACGAGCCAATTCGCCCTGCAGGCTCATTCGCGCTGAAAGATCAGCGAATCGTCTACTATTGTATACGCTCGCCACCGAAGGTGAGGCATGGGGCAAGCCATCGTCGCAGCTCTCGATAGTGTGAGAAGGTGAAATCCGGCCGGATACCGGCTTCGATCCCGTTGCTTGTTCCACGGCGGTCGTTGAGCCAAGCGGTACGCAAGCCCGCACGGCCGGCTCCGATCACGTCGTACTCATAACTGTTCCCGACGTACAGGATTTCGGATGCCTTGACATCGAGGCACTCGATCAACCTTTCGAACGGTTCCGGATTCGGCTTGAGATAGCCTACTTCCTCGGTGGAAATCGCGCAGTCCCACCGCCCCTCGAGGCCCAGTAACTCGAGTTTGCGTACGACAGGAAAATCGCTCATAACCCCGAGTCGGAGTCCGGATCGCTCAAGCTCGTCGATCAGAGTCGGAACCTGCTCATACAACGGAACCCTCTTGAGCACGAGCTCCCAGCGATCGTAGATATCGCGTTGTATCTGCGCGCGTACCGACTCCTCCGGGCGCCCGAGTGCATTAGCCATGAGCCGTGCCTGGAGTTTGTAGAAGTCGTCGATCGGACGAGTGGACCGGATCGCCTTGCGCACCTTCGCGAAGTGATAGAGCAATCGCGCGTGACGTATCCCGAACCCGACACTGCGACGCAGCATGACCCGATTCGGATAAAGAGTTCCATCGATATCGAAAGCTACAGCGCGAAGATGCATAGAGACGCAGCGTACCCGTTCCGGTGGGCTCTACGCAATTGACTTACGGAGGTCGCAGCCATACAGTTTGCTCGTACGCAGCAGGGGGTATCCATGGAGCAACGAATACGGCCGTTCGCTTCAGATTCGAACGGAGATCCGGAGCCACCGGAAGACGATGGCATTGATTCGGACGACTTCGACGATCTCGACACGGATGTGGACGACGAATTCTCAGATGACGATCTGGACGATATCGATCCAGACGGTGATTCGTTCGACGACGACGGTCTCGACGTAGACGAGGAGTATGATTTCGACGCGGACGAAGACCTGTACGATGGCGATGACGACGATGACGAATTCGACGACGAGATCGATGACTCGCTGATAGACGATTCGGACGACTGAACTACTCCGCCCGTTCCTCAATTGCGCCGTACACCGTTTCACCGGCGAACCAGAGGCGTTCAAGTTCATAGAACTCGCGCATGTCGCGAGTCATCAGGTGGAAAATGACGAACTCACAGTCGAGCAGAACCCAACCGGTGTCGTCGGGGCTTTTGTGTGAATTGAGCGGAGCTACATTATAGCGGTCGCAGTGCTCGGAGAGCCGTTCGAGTAGCCCACGCATCTGCATATTGCTTGTCACGGTTGTTATCACCAGATAGTCGGTTATCGAGGAGATACCGCGCACATCGATCGCGACGGTGTCGTGTCCCTTCTGGTCCTCGAGTAGCTCAGCGGCCTCCAGTACGAAGGCTTTACTGTCGAACGTATCTACCATCAAAATCCTGTCCAAGTATCAACGTAACATCGACCGGATCGTTGGGATCTTCGTTGGGCTCGTTCAAGACGTTGCGTGCCCGAATAACCTCGGCGACCCGGTTCGCCTTCCATCCGTCACCCCGCCGATCGATAACTGTCGTGTGCTCATAGTCGTGTGAATCCGCGTTATCGTATCTGTGTACCTCGAATAAGCCGAGCCGCTGATACAGATCACGGGTCCGGCGTGCGAGACCAACGGTGGTCGTTCCATTCAGCACCTCGATTACGATGGTGTCGGCATCCGGTTCGGTAACCCCTCCGGCACGCAGGCTATCACGCACCTGTGACACCGTCTCACGCACCCATTGCCCTTCGAAATGGGGGAACAGCAGCTCCCGTTCCTCTCCATCGACCTCGACGGTGCGATAGGAGCCGGCGATCCGCTGCCGGACTGTTGATCCGGTATCCAATCTGCCAAGCTCGGTAATGAACGATTTCAGTGCGCGTGAATCCATATTGGTATCGATCAGCGACTCCAATACCCGCAATCCTCGCGGCTCGACCAACACTTCCGACTCATCGCTCAGACGAATGAACAGACTCTGGACAAAACTCTGCCGTCGATGGAGTCGATCGATATCCAGTTCGTCCGCGGCTTCATAATCGAGATATGCGAGCGCACGCGGCCCTTCCAGCCGCAGTTGTCCGGTCGGGACGCCGGTCGGCAGATCGCCATTAAACTCGCCTTGGCCCTCGCCGACCGTTGCTGCAAGATTCAGCTCGGTACCGACAGGTTGGACAGGATCCGCGGCAAACAGATCCATCCCTCGTAGAAGATCGATCAGGTCCTCACTCTCCGAGCGTCCGATCTGAACATAGAACGGTATCGATATCGAGAGCATATCAGCGATTCGGTCTCGATACGGCTCGATCCCTGACGTGACAAGCAACTCGTCGATTCGATCGGTTCGTCCCAACGATCGCAGGATCGCGCCGGTGTTACCCGGGACGTCGAAAAACGCTGCTCGAGCGTTCGTAGGCTCGTAAATGAAAACCTGCGTCGTCAGCGGCCGCTCATCATCGTCCACGACCGTTACCAGAACCACGAGCTGCTCTTCTCGATCGAGGTACTCGGACACCGCATCGCTTCGCACCTGCAGGTAGATGAACAGAGCCGTACCACCGAGAATAAGCACGATGAGCAGGACGAACCCCAACGAACTGTCTATACGGACTCGCGCACTCATGGATGCTTTGCTTCCTATTCGACCTTACCGGTACAGTTGATGCATTTCAATGATCTCATAGACCGTTTCGGGTACAAGATCACGATACGGCAGTCCGGAGGCCACCCTGCGACGAATGTCGCTCGCAGAAACGGCGATAGCGGCATTATCCAGCTCTACATATCGGGCACCGAGCTCTTCGAGTCTCTGGGAACGCGACATACGTGCCGGATCCGCCTCCGGTCGTCCTCCAATAACGAGAGTCGCCATCGCGAGAATCTCTTTATATCGCTCCCAGGTGTGGAAATGCTCGAGCAGATCGTCTCCCACGAGAAGTCCGGGCGATTCATCGCCGTCGTATTCCCGGATGAACTGCTCGAGCGTATCGATGGTGTATGAGGGTCCTGGACGTTCGAGCTCCCACGACAACAGATACATGCGCTCACGACGGTCAATCGAGGAGCGCACCATCTCAAGGCGCGCGCTATCCGGGGCTCCATAACCATCGGCTTTGTGTGGCGATCGAAACGCGGGGATGAAAAAGACCGCATCGAACCGCCCGCCTGACAGCGCGGCATCGGCAATGTGGAGATGCCCTATATGAAGCGGATCGAACGATCCACCGAACAGTGCGGGCCTACATGTCTTTATCATCACCGGTACCGTGAACCGCCTCCAGCAGTGAGTTTCCGAGAGTTCGCAGCCCTTTATGGGTGGCAACACTGATCGTCAGGACTGTTTCGTTTGGAAATGCACGAGCAAAAAGCTCGACACGTTCTGAATCGGTGATGTCGAGTTTGTTTCCTACAAGCAGTCGCGGCTTCGACGCCAGTTCGTCTCCGTAATGCTCGCCGTAGGCGACGATCTCCCGCTCGAGTGTATGAACATCGGAAACCGGATCGGCGTTGGAGAGGTCGATGAGATAAAGCAATCCGGCGGTACGGGAAATGTGCTTGAGGAAACGCAATCCCAGACCGTGTCCTTCCGCGGCTCCCTCGATTATCCCCGGAATATCGGCGATGACCACGTCTCGCCCATCTCGGCGATACACCCCGAGATTAGGCACCGTCGTCGTGAACGGATACGACCCGATTCGGGGGCGGGCATTGCTCAAGGCGCTGAGTAAACTCGACTTACCTGCGTTCGGAAGCCCGACAAGCCCTATATCGGCAACGAGCCGAAGCTCGATTCGCGCACGTAGGAGCTGTCCCGGAAGCCCTTCCTGTGCGAACCGAGGCGTCTGATGAGTACTGGTGGCGAAATGAGTGTTACCTTTGCCCCCGCGTCCACCCCGGAGCAGCACGTAATTCGATCGCTCTGCAAGGTCGGCGAGCCTTTCGCCGGTATCCGCATCGTACACGACGCTGCCGGGAGGAAGATCGAGTACGAGGTCGCGTCCGTCGGCCCCATGGCGATTTCGCCCTGAACCGCTGCGCCCACGTTCGGCCGCAAGCGAGCTCTTCCCGGCGAGGTGCGAAAGAGTCTTGACGTTTTCGCGCTTACGAACGATTACGTTTCCTCCGTCGCCCCCGTCGCCACCGTCCGGTCCGCCCTTCGGCACGTACTTCTCCCGGCGGAAGCTGACTGCTCCCGCACCGCCGTGACCCGATTCGAGCGTCAATGTGACCTCGTCAACGAAGGAAGCCACGGTGTACCGTTGAGAAACGGCCCCTAAGAAGCGGCGTTCGCGCTCTTCGCCGGCTCTTCAGATGCCTGCGATCCGGCAGCCACACCCGGCTCAATCGAGATGAAGCGGCGGCCTTTCTTCCGGCTGAATGCTACGGTACCGCTGAGGCGAGCGAAAAGGGTGTCGTCCTTGCCGATTCCAACATTCTGGCCGGGGTGGAACTGCGTTCCCCGCTGACGCACAAGGATCGATCCGGCCTTCACCTGTTCGCCGCCGAATCGCTTTATGCCAAGTCGCTTGGAATGGCTGTCTCGTCCGTTCTTGGAGCTTCCTCCACCTTTTTTGTGTGCCATAGGCTCATACTCTCCTGTCGCTATGAATAATCTTCACTTCGAGATACTCCGGGAAATCGCTCTCGATTCCGCGCAATCCCGAAAGCAGGAAATCGGTCACGCCGCGAAGCCACCGCTTGTCATGTACTGCGGTTACTTCGACTCCCAGCGCACCGGGCTGCGAAGCCGCCCCTACTGCATCGACACCGGGGCTCTCGGCCAACGATGATACGGCTGCACGGAGTAATGACGAAACCGCCGCGCACGGTATGCTTCCGACGGCCGTGTCGGTTCTCGGAGCACCCTGCAGGGCGTGACCGACCGAATCGAGCCGACGGATCGTTTCGTCTACCATTTCGACCGTTACTCTAATCACGACTCACGCGAATGCGTCGTCCCGAAACAGCGTCTAAGCGCCTTTTACGTCTCGCACTCGAAGGAGCGAATAGTGCCGACGGTGCCCGTGCTTACGCTTGTACCGCTTTCGTCGCTTGTACTTGAAGACGGTGATCTTCTCGTCGCGTCCACCCCCTTCCACTGTCGCGGTGACAACCGCACCGTCGACGAACGGGGTACCAACGGCAACGCTACCCTTCTCGTTGAGTAGCAGCACCGAATCGAGCTTCAGAGTATCTCCCTCGTTGGCATTGAGTTTGTCAACCTTCAGGAGCGTACCTTCTTCGGCCTTATACTGCTTGCCGGCGATCTCTACGAGTGCGTACATAATTCCTCACAATATAATCGGTTCAATTGCGTAGAGGTCTATATACAATGCAACGCGAATCAGGGTCAACCGGGCGAACGGTTCGCTGAACCCGAATGACCTCACGATACGATTCATAAGCCGATACGACTTATTATCCAGACACCCTTTACAGCAGTTGTACCGCGCGCTACATTCTGATAGATAGAAAAATATCTATTCGAACCGATTGGTACCGGCGACGAAATCGCGCTAACCGAGAGCCGAGTGCGATATACAGATGTCGCAGACGTCGGTAATATGGCGCGAACGGGAAGGAAACCACCGTATCCGTTCCGGCGTCGTTCTCCGAGGAGTGGCTTGCATGGCAGAAACACTGAAGAAGTTCCCAATCGGCGGATTACATCTGCCGGAAGAGAAGAATCTAACCACAGATCGCCGCATCGAGATAATGGCGGCACCTGCACAGGTTGCAATCCCGCTGAAACAGCATGCGGGAGTTGCATCGCGGCCGGTATTGAAACCCGGCGACCGTGTACGACGGGGAACCTTGATCGCGATGAACGATCAGGGACTTAGTGCACGAATCCACGCAAGCATTTCGGGCGTCGTCTCCGCGATCGAATCGGTGCCGCTTCAGGACGGTCAAATGGTGGAGGCGGTGGTCATCGATCATGATGACTCCGATGACAGCGAACCCGAGCTCATGCAGCCGATACCCGAGGGTGAACTCAACCCGGATGCTGTACGAACGCGAGTTGAAGAGGCAGGTATCGTCGGTCTCGGCGGGGCGGGGTTTCCGACCCACATTAAGCTTAAGCCGGCTGCCGATACGCCGATCGACACAGTACTTATTAACGGCGCTGAGTGCGAGCCGTACCTCACCGTGGACGATCGTCTGATGCAGGAGAACGCGGAGCAGCTTTTTCGCGGCCTCGATATTATCTGCCGCACCGTCGGGGCGACACAGGGCATGGTTGCTTGCGAAGCGAACAAGCCGGTCGCCCTCGAGATTCTCAGGGATGAAGCGAAGAAGTGGATCAACCTCGAAGCGGTCGCCCTTGACACTCGCTATCCTCACGGAGCAGAGAAGCACTTGATCAAGGCAGTGCTCGACCGGGAAGTACCGAAGAATGCCTTGCCGAGTCGTGTCGGCGCGCTGGTGAACAACGTGCAGACTACCATCGCGATCACACGAGCGGTTGACCGGGGCGAAGCGTTGACACATCGTGTGGTCACCGTCAGCGGTCATGCAGTTAATCGCCCGGCAAACGTATCGGTGCCGATCGGCGCATCAATGGAAGACATCCTTGACTGGTGCGGTGGTCCGACTCAGAATGACGCACATCTAATCGTCGGTGGGCCGATGACCGGGATTCGCATTTACGATACGGGGATCCCGGTTGTTAAGGCGACGAGCGGAATCGTGCTCCTGACCCCGAAAGAGGCGACCGAGTACCAGGAGTTGGTATGTATCCGCTGCGGCAAGTGCGTGGAAGTCTGTCCGATGTACCTTGCACCAAACAACATTGTAAGCTACGTCAGAAACGACATGTATGACGAGGCGATCGCGGCGGGGCTGGAGGACTGCATCATGTGCGGAGCATGTGCTTTCGCATGTCCGTCGCGCCGCGGACTCTTGCAGACGATCAAGCGAGGCAAAGCCGAGCTTGCCAACCGGCGCAAATCGCAGTCTTGAGAGAATTGGGCCTGCCGGGCATCCGGCCGTAGGTGGAGAAGCGCCGGGTGGCGCTGCGGCCGCCGGCGGCGACGACTGCGCGAAAGCGAGTATCATCGCGATTCGACGACGGAGTTGAACGTTAATCATTGCCTAAGAGGAGTTGCGCTCCATGAGCGATAATCTTGATTATGACGGTCCGCACATCGGGACCACCGAAACGGTCAGCAAGGCGATGTGGGACGTGATGATCGCCCTTTCACCGGCGTTCGTCGCTTCGGTGGTCTTTTTCGGCCCCTACTCCATCTATCTCGTCCTGGCAACGGCACTGTCGGCAACGGTTTTCGAGGCAATTCTCGCGCCGGGAACGATAACGCTTAAACGACCGTTTGGTGACTGGAGTGCATTCGGAGCCGGATACATACTCGGCCTGACACTCGCGCCCGGCTCACCGTGGTGGATTCCGATCCTCGGTGCGTTTCTACTCATCGCGGTCGGCAAACAGGCGTTCGGAGGGCTGGGAAACAACATATTTAACCCGGCACTCGTAGCACGAGGCCTTCTCCTCATCGGCTGGCCGGCGATGATCACGGAGTGGGAGACACCGCTTGCCTTCTGGCAGACCGGTGCTGTCGACGCATTTACCTCGCCCACTCCACTTGTCTCCGGCGAGTGGAGTTATCTGAGCATGTTTCTCGGAAACATCCCTGGAAGCATCGGCGAGACCTCGGCGCTCGCCCTGATCCTCGGTGCAGTATGGCTTCACATTCGCGGGCATCGGCTCCATCGCATCGCCTTTGGTGTCGTGATCGGGACGGTGGTCGCTGCCGCAGCGTTCGGAGTTGATCCGCTCGAATCGCTCCTGGTCGGAAGCATTATCTTCACCGGCTTTTATATGGCGACCGACTTCGTCACGAGTCCAATGGGAAAGACCCCGCACTGGATATTCGGTTTCGGCATAGGATTTCTGACCGTCGTCATTCGTGAGTTCAGCATTTATCCGGAGGGATCGACGTTCGCTGTGCTTCTGATGAACGCCGCCGTATATGCGATCGATAAGCTCGCCGCCGATCCGAAGTTCGGAGAAGTAAGCCGGCGAACGTTCCGCACCGCGTCGATCGGCAGTGTTCTACTCGGCGCAACACTCTTCACCATCATAGCAACGGCGGGCGTTCTTGCGTGGCAAGGTGCCGACACGAACTATACGACCGCGCGAACACGAAGCGATATGCGAACCTTGTTTCCCGACGCGCGTTATGCATTGCCGGTGGAGGACGTTGATGATGCGATTCGCGCCGAAGAGGTCTTCGACAGCGATGGACGGATGGCCGGGTACCTCGTCTATTCCGAAAGCGAAGGCTACAGTGGTCCGATTCGGGTCGTGATTGCTCTCGATACGAGCTACGAGGTTATTGGTATCCGCATCTATGAAGAAAAAGAGAGTCGAACGCTCGGTTCGCTCATTCATCGAGAGAGCTTCCTCGGGCAGTTTCTTGGATTGACTCCCGATACCCGTTCACGAGCCACGGATGAGCTTGCGACGATCTCCGGCGCAACCGTTTCCAGCCGAGCAACCGCTCGAGCAATCGAGTCGGCGCTGGGCTTTTTCGATGAGCCGGACGACGACGTTGACGAGGAGACAGTCGCAGATCTTGAGGACGGAACGTTCACAGGCGCCGCGGAAGGGTACGCCGACGAGATCGAGCTGGAGGTCACCGTCGAGGACGGCCGGATAACGTCTGTTGAGGTGTTGTCACACTCCGATACTCGCCGCATCTTCGAAAATGCGCTCGAAACGATCCGAGAACAGATCATCGATCGGCAAACCACCGATATCGACAGTGTCAGCGGGGCCACAGGTTCGAGTGACGGCATTATCCGGGCCGTGGAAAACGCGCTCGGTCTTTAGAGGGAGAACAGAATTCCATGAGTCTTTCGAACACATTCGAGAAAACGCTGATACTCGGAGCCTATCCGTTGCTCGCACTGACGGTCACTGCGTACGAGGCAACCGCGGCGAGCGCTATAGTCATCCTTGCCGCCGTTCTCGCCTCGGCAACCATGCTCTGGCTCCGCTCGATACTACCGAAACCGTTACAGTGGCTGGCGATCGTCGCCGTCCCGGGGGCTGTCGCTCTCGGCGCAGGCCTTCTCGCACCCTATCTGCTACCCCTTCCGACGGCGGTCACCACGCGTCTCGCCGTGGCCGGCATAACTCCGATCGTATTCGCCGGGTGTGTAACCGGTGAGCAGGCGCCGAAAGGAAGTATATTGCCCATGTTCATCTCTTTCGTCGCGGTCATGCTCATCGCCGGGATAGTGCGCGAAGCGCTGGGAAACGGGACGGTCTTTATGCGGCAAATTACGCCTTCCGGCCATGCCGCCGCCGGGATCATGGGCACTCCGACCGGTGCGTTTCTGTTCCTCGGGACAACGATGATTGCGGCTCGGCTGCTCGCACGTCGCCGGGAAGCAGACGCTTCCACGGGCGAGCGTCAGACTCTACAAAGGGGAAATCGATGAACGAAGGAGTGCAGATTCTGCTGAACTATATGCTCTCGGAGAACGTCATGCTCGTCTCGTTCTTCGGCGTGTCCTTTCTGCTCACCGTTACCGACGGTGCACGGGCGGCAATGAAGGAAGGCCTCGTCTTTGCTACGGCAGTGCTGGTCACGAGCCTGGCCGGAACTCTTCTCGCCTCCGCACTTCCTGGTGAAGAGGTGGTAGAGATGCTCACATTCCTGGTGGTATCACTTCTCGCCGTAGGCGCGATTCGAGCCGGCGGAAGGTTGACAGGTGAACGATTCGGCCTGCCGACACCTCTTTTCGCACTCCCGCTTCTGGTAGGCTCCCAGGCGGTACTTACCGACGCAAACCTCGAGTTCTCACTTGCCGTTGCCGCTTCCGTAGGAGTCGGACTGGGCGTCTACATCGTATACGTGTTGTCGGCCTCTATGCTCGAGCAGATACGGTTGACCGAGACGAAGAGCGTCGTGAAAGGGGTGCCTGCACTCATCTTCGCGCTCGGTATTCTCGGTTTCGCGCTCATGGGATTTCAGCTACTGTAGGGAAGCACGTTCTCGATAAACCGAAGCCAGTTGCCGCCCATAAACGACTCAACGAACTCATCGGCGGCGCCGCGCTTCAGCAGTGCCTCGGCGATTACTCCGATATCACCGATCGAGTCGAATTCTCCCGGCAATTGTTCGCGTCCGAATCCGCCGTCCCAGTCGCTACCAAGCCCCACTGCACCGGAGCCGAGATAGCGTCGCAATCGTAGAACCGCATCGGCGACCGAGTCGGCGGTAACCTCGCCCCGGCGCTCCCCGGCGGAGTCCGGCTTCCCGAGCGCCCAGTTCGCCGGCATAAGACCGAGTATGCCGCCGCCGGAGACGACCCCGTGGAGTACTTCGTCGGAGATCATTCGAGTGCCCCCGACGAACCGCCGAGCGTTAGCATGCGTGACCACGATCGGTCCGCTGTAGCGGGCCAGGGATGCCGATGCCGCACTGTCCGACATATGCGTGAGATCGAGCACGAAGCCGCTTCGCTGCATACGATCGAGTAACGCTTCACCGAGCGATTTCAGTGACTCTCCTTCGCGAGAACTGCCGGTATATCGGTTGCGTGCCCATGCCGGACCGATAATCCGTACTCCGCGATTCCACCACTCATCCGCTTCGTCTGGCTCCAGAATCGGCTCCGCATTCTCCATGAGCAGCACCAACCCGATGTCACGTCGCTCACGTTTCGGATCGCCGCGCAATTCGATGACCCGTGCTAAATCCGATTTAGAGGTGACGAAGTGCAGGTGTTCGTCCGCGTCTACCCAACGATTGTAGATGTCCAGTTGGGCAAGCGCCTGAGCATGAGCGCCATCAACGCTGTGATACGCGAGCTCACCTTTCTTCTGATGTTCGACCGGAAGGGTGAATAGCGTTGCGAAGATCAGCCCGATACCCGATCGACGCATCTCCGGAAAACCGAGGGTGCAGGTTCCGGTTACGTCGGCCACCGAAGTGTTCACTTCGCGTGTCCGCGTCTCGTGCACCGACCGTCGATAGTCGCGACCGAAGGCGAGCGCACTGTACGCAAGATCCTGATGAGCATCCACATAGAACATAGAAGCCGGAGCGTACCACAACGAAGATAGCCGCGAAAGCAGAAGTAGAGAATTTTTCGGGATTCGGCCTTTCCCCGATTGCGTGCCGTGCCGAAGACGTGGTATGAGCGGTCGCATGAATCAGCAGTTTGTCCTGGCCGAGATGGCACCGGACCAGCGAAATCAATGGTCGATAGTGACGACCGGCGCAGTTTTTCTTTCGGTATTCCTCCTTGCCGCCGGCGGCGCGATACATACCTCGGTTGTGGCACTTCGAGCCGATATCGAAGGGTTTGCACCGTTCATTATCGGCCTGACGATGTCGGCTTTCTTTCTCGGCTACCTCTTCGGGACTGCGATCGCTCCGTCACTGTTACGGAGCGTCGGGTACACCCGAACCTTTGCCGGTTTCGCCACGATCGGTTCTGCTGCCGCACTGGGACACCTGCTCGTCATCGCACCGATACCGTGGTTGGCCCTCCGCGTGATCCACGGTATGGCCACCGCCGCAATGCTCGTTGTCGTCGAAAGCTGGATGAACAGCTCGACACCGCGAGGTATGTGGGGTCGCGTATTCACACTCTACAGCCTTGTCTATCTCGGATCGATGGGGGCGGGACAGCCCCTTCTCGGCGTGTTCGGCGTGGAACGTTTCGAGATCTTCATCATCGTGAGCATAATAATCTCGATGAGCCTCATTCCCGTTACGCTCAGCAAGATAGACGAAGCTCCTCCATCTCCTGTCGCACGTATGTCGCTACCACAGGTGGTCACCGCCACACCGTTTGCTTCCGCCGGAATCTTTGTGAGCGGGATCCTCACGGGGATCCTGTGGAGCCTCGGTGCGCTCTATGCGCACCAGACAGGGCTCGGATACACTCAGGTCGGTCTGTTCATGGCCGCCGTATCGGCCGGAGCGATCATCTCGCAGTTTCCGGTCGGCATTCTCAGCGATTACCTCGATCGGCGAACGATTATCGTGGCACTCTCCGCGGTCGGCATCGTGTCGTCGGCTGCGCTCTTCGCAGGGCCCGCTTTCGAGCCGAATGTGCTTATAGGTGTTGCGGTGCTTGTCGGTGCGTCGACGATGCCGATGTACTCGCTCTGCCTCGCGCAGGCGCACGATCTCTTCGCCCCCGAGGAAATGGTGAAGGCTGCCGGCGCGTTCGTGACGCTTTACGCGGCAGGCTCTGTGTTCGGCCCGACGGTTGCAGGTGCCCTCATGGAAGTGGCCGGCCGCGAAGGGATTATTATCACCCTTATTCTCACACAACTTCTGTTCGTGGCATATGCAGGACGAAAGGTCGAACGCCTATCACTGCGCACCACCTCGCGATCCGCCCAACGCTTCCACCCGTATCCACGTACCACCGCCGCTGCATTCGGGCTTCTGCGGCGGGCAACTCGCAACGAGGAGCGGCAGACGGAAGTAACACCGTTCGACAGCGATAGCCGACACTCCTTCCAATCCCATCGAGATTTGGACCGGAATCGGCGTCGTCACGCTTGATGCCGAATACCGCGTTTCAGTTGTATTCTTAAGGGAGAATAGGAGATGTCGGTATGCCTTCAATAGTAATTGACTCACTTTCCAAGCAATACGACAACAAGGTACAGGCGCTCTCGAACATTTCGCTCGAGATCCGCGATCGCGAGTTCATGGTTCTACTCGGCCCCTCCGGTTGTGGAAAAACTACGCTGTTGCGGTGCGTCGCCGGCCTCGAACAGCCGGATACGGGAACGATCCGTATCGGAGATCGAACGGTGTATTCGCGCTCGGAAGGAGTGGACATTCCGCCACGGGAACGCCGCGTAGGGATGGTTTTCCAGAACTACGCCCTCTATCCGCACATGGATGTCTTTGAAAACGTCGCGTTCGGACTTCGAATGCGCAAAACGCGCAAGAAAGAGGTAGAGTCGCGCGTGACCGAGGCACTCGAACTCGTAAATCTCACTGGACTGGAGAAGCGAAGCCCACGCCAACTCAGTGGTGGCCAACGGCAGCGCGTCGCCGTCGCCCGAACGCTGGTTACCAAACCACAAGAGTTGCTCTTTGACGAACCGCTGTCGAACCTCGATGCGAAGCTCCGTGTCAGCCTTCGAGCCCAACTCCGCCGTCTGCACAAGCAGATCGGTGCTACTTCGCTTTACGTCACCCACGATCAGAATGAGGCGATGGTACTCGCAGATCGTATCGCGGTGTTGCAGGACGGTGTTATCGTACAGGTTGATGAACCTCGAACGGTGTACGATCACCCAGCTACCGTGAAGGTCGCTGAATTCACCGGAAATCCGAAAACCAACATTCTCAGCGGAGAGATCAGTCGAAGCGAGAATCGCGTAATCATTATTCCGGACGACGATCCGTACTGTTTCCTTGAACTGCCGGATTCGGTGTCCGATTTCGTCGGTCGCCACGTGTTTCTGAACTGCCGTCCCGAAGAGGTCGAAATCACTTCTCACCTCAGTAAGGATCTCGGAAGACTTCCGGTCCTCAGCGTAATGCCCGACGGATCACATGTATTCGTCCAACTGCAACTCGGCGATACGATGCAGCAGATCATAGCACGCGGTTCGGTACGCGAGTTCGCACGAATCGGACGAAACGAGCTCGTTGCTCTCAATATCCGTCGAGGGAATATCTTCGACTTCGATACGGAATATCTACTGCACTCGTTCGGATACAAGGACAGCGGCCGACCGGCGCTTTCGGAACACGGAGTGGAGGTTACTTGACCGCGGAATAGCCACGGTACGGTGAATCATGCCCTCTGGTCGACTTTCCCTGTCTCCGACCGCGCTTCGGCGGTGCGGCGATGTGAGTGTAGGTTCCGGCCGTAGAACGTACTCTCCAGCTTCTTCCACGGATAAGGCCCGAGGTTCAGCTCCGGGGATTTCAGCACCACCGGGTCGGCTCCCTCGTCGAGAAATATGACCGTGTCGCTGGCGGCAGCATATTGTCGAGCCGAAGGGCTGAGATCCGAGATGAGCGGCATGGGACTTGGCGTAAGATCGACGGAGACGATTCGTCGCTCGAAGTCACTGGAATCCACTATGAGAACACGGCGCATCTCACCCCCCGAAACGCTTCTCAGAACAAGCTCATACGTTGACTTACCGGTGGCTACCACCAATCCGAATACTACTCTTCCTCGTCCTGTACGCGCCCTTCCGCCTTCTCCTGTTCGCTCGCCTCGCGCACTTCACGGATTTCTACCTCGAACTTCAGGGTCTTGCCGGCAAGCGGATGGTTGGCGTCTACTGTTACGTTCTCTTCTCCCGCTTCCTGCACCGTCAGTATCTGGGTTTGCCCGTCCACCTGAGCCTGGAACTGCATACCGGGTTCGATCGTGTCGACACCACTGAAGCGATCACGTGGAATGGACACCACTCTTTCCTCGTCACGCTCGCCATACGCTTCTGACGGCTGCACGACGGCTTCGACATGGTCGCCCTCTTCCTTCCCCTCGAGCGCGTCTTCCAACCCGGGAATAATGTTCCCCTTGCCGTGGATGTAGCTGAGCGGGCCCCGACCTTCCGACGTATCGAGGATTGTTCCCTCGTCGTCGGTCAACGAGTAGTCCATGGTAACAACTGTGTCTTTTTCAACTGTCATTATACCACGGTAACACGCTTGCCCCCGGTTGCCGCAACCCTCCTGACGGATGCGGCAACCGGTTTGGCAGCATAGGCTAATCAGACATACATCCGCGCCGACGTTGCTAATTGCAGCGTGCTTATGAGTAGTAATCGGGCTCGTTACCCGGTTTCCACTTGATGTTACACCCCATACTTGCCCGTTGGTCGCTCGGAGGCGGTCCACCGGCGAGTAGCGTATCGATTGCTGCCCGCAAATCACGCCCGTCGACCGGTTTGTCATTACCGGGGCGTGAGTCGTCGAGCTGTCCCCTATAGTAAAGGCGTCGGTTGGAGTCATACAGGAAGAAGTCAGGCGTGCACGCAGCTTTGAAGCTCTTGGCAACTTCCTGCGACTCATCGAAGAGATACGGGAAGGGAAAGCTCATCTTTCGAGCGAGTTCCGCCATTTTTTCCGGTGAGTCGTCACCGTGAGTCACCGGATCGTTCGCACTGATGGCAACGGTTTTTACACCCTTTCCGGCGTACTCTTTCGCGACATTGATGAGTTCGTCCCGAACGTGAATCACGAACGGACAGTGATTGCAGATGAACATAATCAGCGCAGCGCGCGCGTCGTTGAAGTAGTCGTCGTCGATGGTTGATCCGCTCACCGTATCAGTCAGCGAAAACTTCGGCATCGGTGTTCCTACTTCTACCATTGTCGATGGGGTAGCAGCCATGTATCCTCCTGTTCATATGTTCAGTATGGGCCCCATAAGGTATCGCGATGCGTAGGATTCGTAAACAGGCACTCCCCGGTCTATTGCTCGTGATCTGCATCGCAATCGCCTCCATTTTCGTAGCAGACGTCATTGGAACCGTTCTGCTCGGATATGACAGCTCCCCGATCTCCTCCGTAATGGTCGCCCTGATAACCGGAATGGCGGTGGCAAACACCGCTCGTCACGGAGCGAAGTACGAGACCGGGGTTGCCTTCGCGGCGACTCGCCTTTTGAAACTCGGCGTCATTCTGCTCGGCTTCCGACTGAGCCTCCACGCGGCGGGCAGCGTCGGAGTCTCAGCGATACCGGTCGTCGTCACGACGGTGCTCTTCGCGCTCGCGGTCGTTGTCGTGGCAAGTCGACTTATGCGCGTACCCGGCCGCCTCGGGGCACTCATAGGCGTAGGAACCGCGATATGCGGGGTTTCGGCGATTCGTCGCTCACCGCCACGGGACGCGCGCTTTGGCTTTTCGAGCAGTCGTATTGGTCAGCCATCGCTTCGGTACTCGAGACGACCGCGGTATTCATGCTCGTCTCGGCGCTTGCCGGAGTCGGACTGCGCACGAACATCCGCACCCTGTCACGATTGGGATTTCGACCGATCGCCGTCGGACTGATTGCCGCGGCTGCGGCCGGTATCGCGAGCGCGGTCACGATTCTCGCTCTCGCGTAGCCGGTCACTGCTATGTTGTTATCGTGGAGCCCGGAACGTAGGTAGAAATGAGCATCTTGCGAATCGGGGCGACCGAGGGATCGATAATCGCCGCTCGCAGCCATTCGGCGGCGTCTCGACCGATTTCGTCGGTACCGAGCTCGACGGTGTCGATCGGCTTTTCCGTAAGCCGCCTGACCGGTGAGTTGTCGAATCCCGCAAGCGCCAGGTCTTCCGGAATCCGAATTGCACGATGGAGTGCAGCCTGGTATGCGTAGACGGCCAAAACATCGTTGAAGCAGATCAGAGCCCGATATCGGCCGGACCGGATCCAGGAGAAAAACTCATCATTGATCTCGCCGAGGCTCGAAACGGTGTAAATGTCGCCTGCGGTGCGGTGTTCGAGAAACCCTTCGTAGCGTGACTTCGAGACGCCGGGTATACGGTCGAAGTGCAGATAAGCGATTCGCGCATCCGGTCCAAGTACCGAACGGATTCGTTCGAAGTGGAGCTCCATAGCGTGCTTCTGATCGCGGCAAATGTAGTTGCCGTTCGCAAGAACACGGTTAAGCGTGATTCGCGGGATAGCGGCCTGATCCATTCGTTCGGCAAGCTCCGGAGGCGGATCGGCGAACGCAACGATGCAACCGTCGATCCCTCCAAGCTTCTTGTGAGCAAAGAGGTCCTTCCAGTCGGCGTCGGGAACGCACACGAGATTCGTGCGAGTGCCACCGAATCCCTCCTGCAGCGTCTGCATGAGACGCCCCGGATCGTAAAAGAGATGGAGCCACGAATCGCTCTGCGCCGGGAGCAGAACGGCGATAGTAAGAATCGCTCGCCCGGCCTGACGACGTTTGGGCTTGAATTCATAGCCGAGCCGTGCGGCCTCTTCGCGTATCCTCTGCGCAGTCTTCTCGTCAACGAGCGGGGACTGACGCAAGGCGCGGGATACCGTGCTTACCGACACGTCAAGGGACTGAGCCACATCGCTGAGGGTCACTCTTTTCTTATCAGCCGTCATGAGTATATCAGCCTACCGTACCCGCCGCGCACCGAATTGTCCACGCACTGAGCGCAAGTTTATTGCGGCAACTACGTCATCCTATCGTATAACTCTTCGTCGACAATAAAATAGAGCCTATGCCCAGCAAGATATCGACGGAGATTCTCAAGCGCTACCTGTCTGATCTGTTCGTACATCGCCGTCCCAACCTCGCCGCCTGTGTGAGGAGTACACACAACTCTATCGCACCGGACTATTTCGGATTCACGATCCGGAGGCTCGCGATGGTACACATCGAGACCGAATCGGAGTGATGTCTGTCGTACGGCCCGGAGTAGAGCATCTTCATCGATCAGACCCGCTCTTGCAGTGTTAATTACGATTCCGTCTTCGGGTAATCGGGACAGAAGGTCATATCCGATCCGCCCTTCGGTTTCCGGCGTAAGACCGGCATGCAGCGACACTATCGAGGCGCGATCGAAGAGCTCTTCGACCGTGTGAACACGCTCGATTCCTTCCACTTCCTGCGCCGAAACGTATGGATCGTAGACGAGCATGTGACAACCGAACGGCTCCAACAGTCGAACGAAGTCGCGTGCGATCCGCCCGTAACCGAACAGCCCTACCACCTTTCCGAGGAGCGTAGTGCCGGGTGCCAGCCGTTCTTTCCATTGTCCGCTCGTAATCGAAGTCTTCGCTTCCGGAATACGTCGTGCGGCGGCGAGAAGCAGTGCAAGGTTCATCTCCGCGACGAAACGCGAAATAGCCGTGCCCCAGTTCGTCACAATCCACTGAGGCGATCGGACAATAGCGCGTGGCACGATATTGCGAAGCTCGCCGGTTAGGTGCAGGACGTACCTCGTGCGTCGGGGCGAGGCCGATGCTGCATCCGGTTGATCCTCTGCGAGCTCGGCTGGGAGCATCGGCGCTCCCCAGCCGGTAACCAGAATGTCGTATTCTCGCAAGATAATTGCAGAGGGTGGTCCGGTGTCTGCTTCCCACAGATCGAAGGTAATGCTCTTGGCGATCTCAATCGGAAGCGAACCGGTAACCGTTCGCCGAAGATCCGAATGCGGTGTCAGGACCAGGGCGCGCAGCGGTCTATCCTCGTGTTGGCCGAGTGGGATGCCATCTGCACCGCCAACGCTATCTCCGTCATCCGCCGGCATCCGCCATCTCCGGGTCGAACGTCAGATACGGCTGATCCCGTCCAAGGCGCGAGACGTACAAGGCGAGCTCCAGCAGATGGTAATCGCCCCACATACAGCTCTCACCCCGTGCTACACCGTCGCTGTCCGGTTCGTGGTCCCACTGATTCGGACGGTGATAGAGAGAGTGCAGCAGTATCCCTTCGTGGGCATCATCTCGCGACAGATATCGGTCGTCGAACAGCGTAGAGCAGACGGTCAGGCCTGCACCTGTGTAACGATCGCCTTTCGATCCCAGTACACGCCCCAGCCGCAGCAGGCCCTGAGCTCCGATCGCAGCCGCCGAGCTGTCGACCGGCTCATGCTGATTCCACGGATCAGCCGGCTTCGATCTCCAATCTCCAAGTTGAGCAAGCCCGGGCGCACCGGTATCCCAGTACGGTATCCCGTCTATTGCAGTATGGTCGATGTAGAACTCCGCGACAGCCTTTGCCACTTCCCGAAATCTTTCGAGAATCGAAGATTTCGAGCGTAGCCCGTCGACTCCGTGCTTCTGAAACTCCGAGTCGTCGACTGTTTCAAGGAACTCCAAGAGCTCGGCGAAGCCGCACATGATCCACGCATGGCCGCGAGTCCACGTAGTAAACGGGGAGTAGCCTTGCTGTGAAGAGGGCGCACGATATGAGCCGCTCTGTACATTGAAGAGGCTTTCGTGGACAACACGCCCACGAATATCCCAGCGATCACGTCCGGCGCCGAAATAGACGTTGTAACGCGCGGTCGTTTCGCTGTGCTGGAGAAGTCGCTTGAGCAGGGAGATGCGGACGTCCTGCTCCCCGTGAAGCTCCGCGCCAAGTCGATAGCCCACCGCTAGCGAGCGCATCGATCTTATCGTATCCGCAAATAGTGAGTGCGCACCGTTGAACGATGGTACGTAACCGAGTCCGCCCGGTAGGGGGGTCCATCGCGCCGCCTGGACACAGCCGCTCACCTTGAGCGCGAGACGGTAGAACTCCCGCTCCCACTCGTCTTTCGGGATGCGCCCTTCATAGGACAGTCGCAGCAGATTGCCGTAGGTGCTGACGTTGTTGAAACCGTGATCGTGCACTCCCGTGTGAGTAAGATGTGGTGTCATTCTTCGCACGGTTTCGCTGCGTCCGTATTCGAGAAGAGCCTCATCACCGAGAGCGTCATAGAGAAGCACTGCGTTTCCGAACTGAAAACCTTGCGTCCACTCGGTCCAACCCTTCGGCATATAGCGGCCTTCCACGGTGAACACCGGCGCTCCCTCGAGCTCCGGCGCACGCTCCTTCAGCCGATGGGTTGCCGCACGTGCGGCCTCGAAAACCATCTCCGTTGCCGGCAACAGCGTATTCGCCGTTATCTCATCCCGTATTTCCATACTACTTCGAAACCTCCTCGGCGGAGCAAAGCCGGTCCATTAATTCTTGACTTGGCGATCAGTCTATCGCGGTCGTATTGCATGCAACCAGTAGAGCGAGCGTATACCCGCTGGTTACCCGAGTCAAGGTTATCCGATATGGGTCTGCGTGGGTTTGCTCGTACCGCGGCGACGAACCGAATTCTATAGAACCGAGAAACGCAGCGAGAGACGCCACTCACCCTCGTAGCCGCTGCGGGGACCACTTTCGGCATCGGCACTATCGGCTCGCCATTCACCGCGATGTGACATCGATACGTGTGTGTCGTCGCGCAGCGAGAAGCCTGCACCGAGCGACCAGGCGAAAACGGCATCGAGCACGTCCGACTGTTCGCCTCGCTCGGTCACCGGCAGTCGTTGCCGCGTTCCGTATGATGTACCGGCCGAAAGCGAGAGCCGATCCGTGACCCAGACCGTACCGTCGAGTGCCAGATTCGCGAGATGCGGCACGACCGGCGGTGATAAGAATGAGGGAGTCTCATAGGTCGCGACCATCGTGGCCATCGGTGTGTATCGCCGCGCGCCGCGATACACGGCGACCGCTGAGAGTCGTGCCCGCCGGTATATGCTCCCGGAACCGAGATCGCTCGCCGTATCGAGCCGCCCGTCCTCACTCAACCAGCGTGCCCAGTCCCACGAGATACCGCCGCCGAAGAGCCACTGCTCACCGAATGCGGCATATACCCCACTCGACGCACGCCGACTGTACCGATCCGCAGTCGTAATTCCGGAGTACAGCTCGAAATCGGCGGAAATCCACGCCCGATCAAGAAGAGTCTCGTACCGAAGTCCAGCCGAACCTGCGCCCGTGAATCCAACACCGGTCGTGTAGTACCTCGAAATAGAGACCGGAAGGTCGGCTTCCAGTGTCAACCGTCCGGTCGTACCCCCTGCGCCACGGAACCCAGACAGCAGATCTCGACGCCGAGCCTGTGGCGTCGAGGGCCACGATGTCCCGGCGGCTGCGATCCGTTGATCGCCGTTCCCCGATATGAACTCCAGAGCCTCTACGGTGAGCGACTGCGGAGGCAACTCGTGAGCACCATCGTACTCGGCGTACATGATCTCAACATCAGCGTCTTCGAGCGTACGCCGAGCTGCATCAAGGCCGCGACGACGATCCACCGTATCGCGATCGCCTATGAGCAACGCCGCCCGAAACCGTCGTTCGGAAAGTCGCTTGAGGTTCGCATTTTCTACCGGATGGCTGCTGCGACTCCCTGCAACGACTGCACCGGCGAAGTCGTCGGGATTCCGGACAGACAACGCCCAGGACAAGTCACCACCGAGAGAATAGCCGCCGACATACACCTGCCCGGGATCAATGGAGTGCTCCTCGACGGCTCGGGAGACATCGCGATACAGCCGCTCCTCGAACCATCCAACGAAGGAAAGAAAGTCCGGAAGATAGTCGGACCTCACGAACCGGCCTTTCGGCAGAAGAACAGCAAATCCTTCCTGTTCACCGGGTTCAACGCCGAATGCCCTTGCTTGCTCGGTCGCTGTTCCGCCGGTGTACGGAAGGAGAATAAGAAGCGGGTATCGCTGGTCGGAAGTGTAGTCGGCGGGCAGAATGAGCTCCCCGGGCTCGTCGAAATAGGCAGAGCGCTGTTGCGCCTGAACGGATACGGAAGCCAGAGCTAGCGATAACACTGCGAATAGCACTTTCCGACGCGTCATCTTTTCTCCACCACTCTTACAGAGCGACCGGAACGAACAGCGAGACGTACTCATCCATTGTCTTCGAATAAACCCGGTTCGGTTGATCGCCGGAACGAACAACGACTTCCTCGCTTACCACTCGATCCGCCAGAATCACCCCCCGACTCTCTTCGACCGACATGACGATCGCCCAACCCTCATGACGCTGGGCCGCTTTGCCTTCGCGCGCTACGGTGAATACGCGCACCGCTTCGCCACCCATGACGAAATATGTGTCACCACCCACGTCCTCGCGGATCTGTTTCGGCGTCAGCTCGAGTACATCGATCACCTGACATGACGGGACAGCCAGGCTGCGTCCCCCGGCCTCGAAGACCGTGACCGTGAGAAGGCTCGCTTTCTCCGGAAGGGCCATACGAATCGTGAACCCTTGACCGCGGCGATTACGGACCTGGAGTGTGCCACCGAGGAGGGTCTCTATCGTATGCCGCACCGCATCCATACCAACCCCACGTCCGGAGCTCACATCCGCCGCTGGTCTGGTCGATACGCCGGGGGCGCACATCAGATCTAGAAGACTCCACTCTGAATCCCCTTCGATTCCTGCACGTTCACGGAGCTTCGACTCGTCGACACCGCGACCGTCGTCGGAAAGCTCTATCGAAAGCCTTCCTCCGGTCCGCGCCACCGTCAGCGCAATCGAAGCCTCTTCCTGCTTACCCGCCGCGTTTCGATCTTCCGGCGACTCGACCCCATGGTCGATGCAGTTGCGGATCAGATGCAGCAGCGCGTCCGCAATCAACTCCGCTACCGGTAGAAAGACAAGCGCACGATCGCCACGGATCGTGAACCGCACCTGCTTGCCACTTTCACCCGCCAGCCGGTCGACGAAGCGGTGCAGAGGCTCCAGAACCGACGAAACAGGAACGAGCGACGTGCGCTGAATCGTGCTTCGAACTCGCGAGGCAAGGCGTGCCACAGCCTGCAGGCGACGCCGTTCGGCTTCGGTACGAGCATCCCCGGCGGCGAGCATCGCTTCGAGCTGCGTGCTCAGTTCGTAAGAGAAGAGAGAGAGCAACTCGTAGTTCCTCGGAGTGAGCGAGAGCTGCACACCGGAGCGGCCGAGCAGCATACCCGGTCCTTGGCCATCGTCATCCGGCAGTAGTTCGAGCACACTCTCGAAGTCCAATCGAGTGAGTTCCACAGCGGTGACCTGATCGACGTCGAGTGCATCGTAAATCTCCTGCTCGGTGCAGTTCGCCGTCACAAGTGCGGTAAGATGTCGAATCGGCCGCTCGGTGAACGTCTCGACAGACGGAATCGTACGGACCACGTTCACCGCAGATTCGAGATTATTGAGAACGAGATAGAGTCGGGCGTACGTAAGGGGTTCGCTATCGTCGATTTCGCATCGTACCCGATAAAGAAGCTCTCCATGACGGTATGCCTCGAGAATCGCGCGGCGTTCACGATCTCCGAGCCGAAACAGACTTGGATCAGGTCCGAACGACGAGGTCACCGAGTGTGCCTGCATGCCGGCGCGGTTCGAGAGATCGGCCGATCTTTCCTCGCGGGCACGCCGGACTAACGACTTGTCGCCATTCTCCAATTCAGATATCCGCGCCTCGATTGCTTCACGCAACCGCTCACAGCCGACAGAAATCTGCTGCAAGGTAGCCTCATCGAGCTTTGTGCCCGGTCGGAGCCGCCCCTTATGCACCCCCCCGAGGCTCTCTTCCAGAGCGTGCGCAGCACGGCGGACCTCATCGAACTCGAGGAACGCCGCTTCGGACTTGATGCTGTGAACGGCGCGCATCGCGTTCTCCAGCGGTCGAACGCTGAATCCGCCGGACATGAGTGACGTGAGATAACGGTCGAGTGTGGAGATAGCATTTCGGCCGTCATCCACGAACATGCGAAGGAGTCGTGAGTGTTCGGAGCTGCGCGTCGATCGCTTAAGCGGACCGGCCATTCATCCTCCTCTGGGACGCATCGATCGAAAGAAACATTCGGAGCGCACGTTTGCGCCAGTACGGGTCCGGTTCACGGAGCGCCTCGATGAACAACGGACGAAAACACTCGAACGGCCCAATCGCACATGCGGCATCAACAATGGCCGCTCGCACCCGAGCTGTCGCACTTCGGAACACCTCGGTGAAGCTGTCCGCGGCAGATAGCACACCGGCTTTGCCGAGAGCCTCCGCAGCTGCGATCGCAACCTGCTCGTTCTCGTCGAACAGTGCACGTTGTAGGTAGCCGGCGGCGCTTCGCCTCGCAAGCGCCCCGAGACGGGAACACGCGAAGGCTCTCTCGCTCGGCGTTTCGCCCGTAACGGCCTGCTCACCGAGTGCAAATACGCTCGAGAGGCTTTCACTATCCTCACTGACGGCCGACAAAGCTCGGTACGCTTCGAGGACACGTCCGAACGCGATTGGATCCCCCGTGCCACTCGTATCGGGGTGGTACTTCTTCACCAACCGGCTGTAAGCGCTGCGAACTTCATCCCAGCTGCTGTACGGTGGCAATCCAAGCTCGCGAAACGCACGTTCGCTGTCATGCACCGGCATCGCGCAACTCTCCCGCGTCGAGCCACATGGCCAATTCGTCGGCCAGAGCCTCGAGCGCTATACCGATTTCCATCCTACGATGCGTGTCGCCTTCGGCAAGCACCTCATCGGTGAGCACCAAATAGTGCCGCACTTCGGAATCGAAATCGCTATCAAGCGATCCTCGGACGGCATCGTAGAACATCTGAACACGATTCCGAAGTCCCCGGACGGCATCATAGTCACCGGAAGCTCCCGAAGCGTCGCCGGCGGCCTGTTCGAACACAACGGTCTGGCGAGCACCGGTGTCCACGTCACAGGCATCGACATGCACGAGTCCATCCTCATCGACCGAAAACCCGACTTCGATCCTCGCCGTACCCTTTCGTGCCTGCTTTACTCCCGACAGCAGGAAACGACCGAGCGATGCATTCTCGGAGGCGAGCTCGGAATCGCCCTGGAGGGCATGTACCTCGATCGTGCGCTGATTATCCGAGATCGTCGTGAATACTCTTCTTCGCCGGACCGGAATCGAAGTATTGCGCGCGATAATCGGGACAAACGATCCTCCCTCCGTCTCGACTCCAAGCGACCGGCTCGTAATCTCCGAGACACGAATGTGATCGTCGCCTCGTTCGAGCATCCCGCCGTAAACGGCCGCCCCGAGCGCGACCGTCTCATCGGGATTCAGCATGCGCACTTCCGACAGTCCGAACGCACGCTTCAGGTACGTCTGCACGAGCGGAATCCTCGTCGATCCGCCGCTGACAATGATCCCGTCGATACCGGACAAGCCGAACCCGGACTCCCGTACGGCCGTCATTGTCAACTTCACCGTCTTCTGGAGTAGAGGAGCGATCCTGGATGAGAAGTCGTCACGTGAGACACGCCAACTCAGATGAACAGGTCGCCCCCCGTTTCCGATGAACGGCAGCGAGATCTCCGCGTACTCCCGGCTCGAGAGCTCGATCTTCGCTCGTTCCACACCGTCGCGCAACTGCTGTTCGAGCGCAGGAACTCCACGTATAGCGAAGCCGCTCTGCTTTTCGAACTCAGTGAACGCTTCGTCGAGTAGTACCTCGTCGAAGTCGATACCGCCGAGGTGATTGTCTCCGATCGTGCTTTTGACGGTGTATCTACCGTCCTCTTGCAGCAAACAGGTCGCGTCGAACGTCCCGCCACCGAGGTCGTATACCAGCAGTCGCTGGGTATCGGTAACCGTTGATGCATGACTGAGAGCTGCGGCGGTCGGCTCATTCACTATCCGACGTACGTCGAGGCCGGCTGACTCCCCGGCACGAATCGTTGCCTGCCGCTGCGCTTCGGTAAAGTGGGCCGGCACGGCGATAACCGCGCTGGTTACTCGTTCGCCGAGAAAGCGTTCAGCATCTGAACGTATCGAGGCGAGAATACGCCCGGCCACGTCTTCCGGTGACCACGTTACACCGTCGACGACGAACGTGTTCGACGTACCCATGTTCCGCTTCACACCAATGATCGTCCGTTCAGTGTTCGTCACCGCTTGATTCCGTGCGGACTCACCGACGAGAACCTCGCCTTCGCGACTGAAAGCAACGATTGACGGTGTGAGGTTCTTTCCCCGATCGTTGGGGATCATACTTGCCTGCCGGCCGTCCCACCAGGCGGCGGCCGTGTTCGTCGTTCCGAGATCGATGCCGATAATTCTCACCATACCCAATCCAGATTCCGTTCAGCTGCGCTCCTCAAGCCGCAAAATCTCTATTCTTCAACGGCGCGACCGTCCTCGTCATCCCTCTCGAGTCCGATAATGAGTTCCACCTCTCCGAGACTCGATCCGACCTTTCGAGCGATTGCCTCGGCCGACATTCCGGCTCTGTGAAGATCGCGCACACGGTTTCTCAATGAACGGCCGGACCCTTCTCGCGACTCCGGATCGCCTCCGGAGCCGGTTGAATCGTCGTAGGCCGGCATCTGTCGGGGCGCCGACTCGGACACCCCGGAGCCCTCCTCGCTCCCCCCGGCGCCGGCAGACTCGCGGGCGGCGCGGCGCCGCCGCTCCATGAGATCAGTATACACGCCGACACCTATATCGTGCTTCTCCGATTCCCGTTGAAGCATAGCGATTCTCTTGTCGGTCTTCTGAAGCAGATCGCTTATTCGCTTTACCCGGTCTTCGATGAGGGTGATATTCCGCTCGGTCGTACCGTTCAGCTCGGTGATCAGATCGGCGACTTCGCGGCGTACGCGCTCGATCGCACGCTCGGCGTTCAGCTCCCGGTCGACCTTGCGCCTCAGCCATAGAAGCAGCACGAGGAAGAGAAGCGCATTCACCACGAGCAGCGTCGCAAGTTCCATGGTCGGAGAGCTTCCTCCGTTATCCGGAGAGATCAATGGTCCGACCGAGCGCGGGATCGCGTATCTCCGTCTGAGCAGATCGATCTGCAGCCTCGTCTCCGTCACCGGTCGAACGTTGCCGCCGACGCCTGGCCGAACTCTGCTGCTCCTCTCCTGACTCTTCCTCTTTCACTTCCTCCGAACCGTCCGGCAGCTCTTCCGCATCGGTAACCTGGCGGGCCTGGGCTCTGCTCTGTTCGGCGAGCTGTGCGCCCGCCACCTCCTGCCCCTGCGCCGCAGCCTGTTGAGGGCCGACTGCTTCCCGTCCGATGTTATCGAGTCGTGAGAAGAGAACCTGCAGATCAATCGGCTGTATTGGCATAGTTCAACCCTTACGCTGGAAACTCAAATCCTCGTCGATATCCTGATAACGGGTCGCCTTCACGGTGCCCCCCTCGCCGACGAAACTGACCTTGTTGAATTCGTTACGAACCTCCAGGCTCGCGTCGCGGATATGGATCTTCACGCCGGGATACACCGTACCGGCGGCGGAAATCTTGCCGGCATTCCTCAATTGGGCGAGATAATTGCGCAGTTCCTCGCCCTCTTCGCTCAGTTCCTTCTGCTCTTTCGTGATTCCGTTCTTTCGTTTCTGCAGTTGACGCGCCTGGTTCATCTTGTCCTCGGTCAGTTTACGTCCCGACTTATGGATCTTTCGAATCGTCTGGAGATTCAGGTTGATGTCCTCCAGCTCGTCCTCGATTTCCGACAGTCGTGTGTCGACTTCGGTCAGGCGGGTACGGGTTTTCGGATCGTAGCCGACCTCGATGAGTGTTTCCATCCCGGCGACACTTCCGAGTGTTTTGGCGTGCACCTCCTCATTCGCCCGTGTCTGCCCACCGACTATGCTGGCCCGTTTACCCTTGCAGACTACTTTGAAGTCGCTGCTCACCGTCGAGTTAATGATCCCATCGCTCACAACGACCAAGCCACCGGACTCGACGTGCGCGTTTTCGATGAACTTGGCCCACATTCCCTTGCCGGCACGAATATTGCCGCCACCCTTGCCGGCAACGCCCTGATGAACGATGATATCGCCCTCGGCGTCCATATCGCACTTGCCGACGCTACCCATGACCTCGATGTTTCCGGCCGCCTTGACCGAGAACCCGTCATCGACACTCCCTTTGACCATGACCGTGCCGAGAAAGAGAACGTTACCGGTCTTCACGCTGACATCACCGTTGACGACGTATACCGGTTCGACGTTGAGACGACCAGCGGTGAGTACAACCTGTCCATTAATGTCGGCCGTCGCCTGCATTCCGTCCGGGGAAACGGTGACATTCTTACCGGGAAGGATCTCGGTATCGGAGCCATCGGTCGCAGGAATCATCTTTCCGGTGACGCTACGTCCGGCTTCACCGCGCTCGGCAGGCTTCTTTCGGGCGAGCACCTGACCTTCCACGACATTCTGGATGAGGTTCAACTCCTTGAAATCGACTCGACCGTTCTTCTCCTTCAGTTGAATCTGATCGCGCTCGGCCTGGAAGTTGTAGATCACCTTCGCATCTTCGCCGTTCTTCGGTTTCGTCCCTTCGGCCACCAAAACCGGTTCCCGGTACACCGGTTCCTCCTCGAGCTTCGTAAGGCGATCCTCGAGAAAGCCGTGCACTACGTCATGACTCTTGAGAAAACCGACGATCCCGTCACGGCTCGGGTCTGCACCGTTCGGCCCCGGCGGAAGTAGCGTGACGTACGCCTTCATATCCTGCTCGGCGATCTCCAGACTCATTGCCGCGTCGTTGGCGGGATTGTGCTCGAATTCGGCGATCTTCACGTACTGACCGTCGGCATAATCGACGATCTTACCGACGAGTGCACGGTCAACCGACTCGAGTCCTCGCTCGGTGAGCACATTCATAGCCTGTCGAATCGTTGCCGGTCTGCCTCCGCCGGCCGGCGGCGTAACCTTGAGAAGAACACCTTCGGGAGCCCGTCGGACAAACACGCCACCGTCGACGACTACGTCTTCTGCACCACCGTCACCGAACGCCGAGTCGGCTTCTCCGTCGACATCATCGTCCACCGCGCGAGTCGAAGGATAGGCGAGGAGCGAACACGGGCGCTTCCCGACGCCGAGCACGCCGTAGCGTTCGTGTTCGAGCACCTCATAGTCGAGTTTCCGAATGGGTATACCGAGCTCGATTGCTGCCTGGCGGAGTGCATCCTCCACCGTTTCGCCCTGAACGTGGACATAGGTCCGCTCGCGGTCCTGCTCCGCCTGACTCTGCATGAAAGACTGGAGCTGTTCATACGTGACCACGACCGCCTCCTACATAAGCCCCTTCTTGAAACTGGTCAGCTTACTGCGCAGGCGCATAACCGCCTTCGTGTGCAGTTGAGATACCCGTGACTCGGTTACCTCGAGCACCTGACCGATCTCCTTCAGGGTAAGGTCCTCATAGTAGTACAGGACCAACACCTTTTTTTCTTTGTCGGGAAGTTCGCCGATCGACTCAACTATAACGTGCTTGATCTCGTCTTTTTCGACGATTGTGTCGGGATTCAGCGTTTTCGGCGATTCGATGCTATCGGCGATCGACACCTTGTCGTTGTCTTCACCCTGATACCATACATCGTTGAGACTGAGAATCGAGGTGCCGGCAATCTTCTGCATCTCCTTGTCGAACTGCTTGGGCGACATTCCCAACTGTTCGGCAATTTCGTCGTCGCTCGCCGGTCTACCGAGATTCGTCTCCAGCTCCTGAACGACACCCTCGATCTGCCTTGCCCGCGTCCGAACCGAGCGCGGCACCCAGTCAAGTGAGCGCAACTCGTCGATAATGGCACCGTGGATTCGCTGCACCGCGTACGTCTTGAACTGCGTCTTCTGTTCGGGGTCGTACTTTTCGATCGCATCCAGTAGACCGAAGACCCCGTAGCCGACGAGATCGTCGAACTCCACATTGCTCGGCATGCCGACCGCGAGTTTGCCGGCAACATACTTAACCAACGGAGCATACTGCTTGACAAGTCGCTCGCGAATCTGAGGATCCCGGTTCTTCCGGTAGAGTCGCCACAGTTCTTCTTCGGTCCGCTCGGCGGGAAGCTCTTCACTCATGCACAACCCTTCCTCAGTTTTCCCGCTTCAGCACAGTACGTATCGCATCGGCCATTACTCTCGGATCGCTTCCGTCTCCTCCACCGGACGAGCTGCTTCCATCCAACGAATCGAGTCCCTCCGAGTTGCGACCGGAGTGCGAATTCTCCGACGGTTCGCCTTCGGCATCCGACGGCGTGGAACTGGAGAATGTATCGGAGAATCCATCGAGTTCCGGCAACTCATCGTTGCTATCAAGTAACTCTCCGGTCGCTTCCTCGGCAATTCCGGAATCGGGCGCCGGTTTGGTCTGCGGCCGCGTTTCTGCCGCCGGGACCTCTTCGACCTCTTCCACCAGCGAATCATCGAACCCGTCGCCGCCTGATTCTCCCGCACGTTCGGCTGCAGCGGTCAATTCGGCTTCGTCATCGTCGTCGCCGACAGATATATCGACACCCGCGCCGGCCGATTCCACATTACCAGCGTTCAGCAACTCAGGGACGTATCTTGCAAGCAGAAGCCGAGCACCATACACACCGGCACCGAACACAATGCCGCTGAAAAGCGCTCGAAGGAGAACAGTACCGAACGAAACACCGGATATCAGCCCGACAAGCACCGAAAGCATGAACGCTGCCGCTGCGCCGACTCCGGAAGCTCTTACATCTACCGATACCTGCAATCGGCAAT
>PUOG01000179.1 GCA_003552745.1 Spirochaetaceae bacterium | reverse complement strand
TCGTGGCGCTCTCGAACATCACGAAGCCGTCGCAACAGCACGAGCTGCCGGGTTGTCGGCCTTCGGTCGTCGGTGAGCTCTTCGGCGTGCTTTCTCCGGCGGATCGTCGATCCGATATCCGACGCGAGTCCCATGAGCCATCCGAACGCCGGAAAAACGGGCCAGAGAAAGCCCATTCCGGTGAAGGCCCAGACAGCGAAAAGCCCGGCGTTCACCGAGACATACGTTCCGATGTGTTTCAGCGTTTTCTGAGACGAGCGACGGGCGAGCTCCTGCATCTGCGAGGTGTACGCCTCGACGATCCAGTCGGGGAGTTTGTCGATGTTCTGCTCCGAGAGGATGCGGTCCCACTGGCGTTGGTACTGTTTCAACGCGCCGGAGTCCTCGTCGAGATCGTCATCACCTTCCGGCACCATTTCGGGCACGAGCAGTTCGCGGAAGCGGTTGTCTACCGATTGCGGAGAGACCGAATCGCTCGTCGAGGGGAGAACCCCGGTATCGGCGTGGGGGGCGCCGCCATTGGAGCCACCGGCACGTTCGCCGTCGGTCGATGCCTTCTTATCGCCCGCCGACTCGCCTACGCCCCACCCCTCGGCGCCGGTCGGCGTCTCTTCGCCGATTGACGCGCGTCGCAACAGCCCGAGATCGAGCAGGCGCTCGACCCCGCTTTCGAAACCGTCGAGTGTGTCGAGACCTTCGAGCTCAGCCGTCTCGCGCAACTCTTCGGCTCGCATCCGTCGACCGCCGGAACGCTTCACGTAGTCGAGCGCAATCTGCTTGAGACGTGAGTATGTTGCGTCGGGAGCATTATCGACAGCCATGAACCGGCAACACGGTACGACTGCCGGAGACATGCGTCAAGCCGGCTCGACGTCGATTCATCGGTGAAAGTTACTCTGCATCGAGACGAGTCACAAAGAGCAGCAGTGCTGCGATCGCGGTCGCTATGAGTATGCCGCCGGCGAGCGGCGTGAGCCTCATCTCGGGTATCGGCGCGACGATCGCGACCGCCGTGCCGGCGAGGATGACCGGGAGTCCGCGCACGACAGCGCGCAGACCGTCCTTCGCTGTGTCTCCGGATGATAGGCCGACGGCGCGGACGGCATCGAGATCCCAGGCCACGAGCAGTATCGCCATGGCCGCGACTCTCAACGCGAAATCGTCGCCACCGGCGGGTATGATCAGGAGAACGGCGAGCGCGAAGAAGAGAATCGCCCCGGCGTGCCCTCGGAAGATCCACCAGCCGGCGGCCGGCGCGGCGACGGCGAGCGCTACCGGCGAAACCGACAGCAGCAGCACCGGTGCGATGCACGCGATCACGATCGTCACATTGTGCAGAAGCACAACGGCGTTTCGGGCTCCACTCATCGAAACCGCCTCCATCCGGCGAACCGCCTCGACTCCGAGGCGATCGTCGCCGTAATGTCGCTTTCCGCATCCCATTCGGCCACGAACACCGCGTTACGCTCGAGCTGTTCTCTCCCGCACGCGTACTCCATTCGAGCGATACGGACCGCGCGCTCGAGGTACGGCGAACGCGGAAGCATCCGCTCCTCCCACGAGATCGGATCGGGGCGAAATACGAGAACGCGGTAGCCGCGGGCACGCAGGCGAATGAGATCCTCGACATCTTCCGGAACAAGTGGCGAGATCAGAGCAAGCTGGGTACCGCGCCGAAAGAGATGCAACGGGATGCGTCCGAGCTCGCCGAAGGCTCCGTGCTCCTCCAACCGCGCGCCGGCGAGTCGATCGAGTATGCGCTCGCGCTTGTACTTGCCGTATCCGGGATCGCTCCAGCGCAACGGTCCACCGTAGAGGAGCATGCCGACGCGGTTCCCGTTTGCGGTGAACAGCTCGGCGAGTGCGGCAGCGGCGATCACCGCGCGACCGAAGAGGGTGTTTCCGGTCGCAACCGCGGCCGGGTCATCGCCTTCGATTCGGCCCCGCGGATAGACGCCGGCGCGCACATCGAGAATAAGGCCGATGTCGGTCGCCCGCTCTTCCTCGTACTCGTTGATTACCAGCTGTGGTGTCCTTCCGGGGCCGAACGAGCTCGCCTTCCAGTTCACGTGTCGAAGTGGATCGCCGCTGCGATACTCCCGGATGTCGAAGAAATCGGTCCCGCTTCCGGCACGTCCGGAGCGGATCGACCCCGGATAGAGATTCGTCGACGGAGGACGGATCGGAAAGTTTCCTCGCACCGACACGCGCGGCACGGCGGTCACCAGCGCGTGCGCCGGAGCACCGAGCGCTCTCGTCCACAGCAAGCGTCCGTCAACACGTGCGATAGTCGGATCGGCGAAGCGGTGTATCCCACGGTCGAGCCGCACACGGTACGAGAGGGCGATCGATCTGTTCTCGGGGATCAGACCGCGATACCCCGTTTCGCCCTCGAGCAGCTCGGCACCGGGAGGCAGGACATCACTTAAGGCGATACATGCGCCGTCCGCGGAGAATCGAGCGGTCAGCGAAACGGTAACCTCATCGCCGGCATCGACGCGTCGGGCGGAAACTGAGCGGTCGGCTTCGACCGAAACCGCTCGACTGCGGCGGCGGATCGAGGCGGCGGCGTAGAGAATGAGCGGTATCGCGATCGCGAAGGGATATGGGCTTCGAATAGCCGTACCGGCAACGAGCGCAACCGCTACGACCGCAGTCAATGCGATCGTCCGGCCTCGCGCTCGGGGTGTAAGATCAGAGTCGCTGCCGGCCGGCGGCTCGGATCTCCCGAGCACTCTGTCTGCGACATCGCGCGCTGCGCCTCTCGCGCGGGCTCGATCGATCATGTCATTCGCCGGTTGAGTCCGCGCCGGTGGTGCCCCCACCATCTGCCGCCGCCTCACCGTCGAGGACCGGCACGGCAACCCGCTGCAACGCGCCGTCGACCACCCGGGCGGCCGCACCGGGGCGCGCCCACAGATCGGGCGAGAGCACCAGCCGGTGCGCGAGCGCGCTCTGCGCGAAGTGCGTGATATCGTCGGGGATTACGAACGAGCGCCCGGCCTGCGCGGCGCGCACGCGAGAAAGCTTCAGCAGCGCGAGCGACCCGCGCGGGCTCGCGCCGACCGATACACCGCGCTCCGAACGCGTGGCCGCAACCAGATCGACGATGTACGCATCGAGATCGGCAGAGAGGTGAACGTACTCGGTCGCCTCGAGCGCCCGTTCGAGGGTGGCTGCATCGGTGACCGCCTCCACGCGCGCCTCGTCACGCCGGCGCGCCATGCGGTTTCGAAGCACCTGCTGCTCCTCCTCGCCCGACGGATAGCCCATCGCACACTTCATGATGAAGCGGTCGAGCTGCGCCTCCGGAAGCGGAAATGTTCCCTCATATTCGACCGGATTCTGTGTCGCCATGACGAAAAAAGGGCGCGGCAGCGTGAAGGTGTTCCCCTCGATGCTGACCGTCCCCTCCTGCATCGCCTGCAGAAGCGCACTCTGCGTTTTCGGGGAGGCGCGATTGATCTCATCGGCGAGCAGCACATTCGTGAATATCGGCCCCTTGCGAAGCTCGAACCGTCCGCTCTCCGGATTGAGCACGTAGCCGCCGGTAATATCGCCCGGCAGCAGGTCGGGAGTGAACTGCAGCCGCGCGAAATCGAGTCCGAGACTCGATGCGATACTCCCGGCGAGCAGGGTTTTGCCGAGACCGGGCACGTCCTCGAACAGCACGTGCCCCGCCGATAGCAGCGCGGCGAGCACATCGCGAACGAGTACATCCTTTCCGACGACCACCTTCGCGATCGCCTCCACGACCGATTCGGTCACGTCCGAGACAACCGATACATCGGTCGTCGCTTCAACCTCACTCATGCGCCTGCTCTCCGGATATTGATGATGATGATAACTGCGGTTCCGCATCGAGCTGCGACAGCCCGTCGAGCAGCGCGTCGACACGGGAGAGCTCGCCCGCCTTCTGTCGTTCTGCCTCGACTCGATACGATGCGGGACGCAGCACCCTGGTGATGAGCCCACCGAACGTACCCCGCCTGCGCTGGGCGTAATCGGGGCCCTGACGCACAACCTGCCGCAACTGCGGATGCGCGGCGATCCGCGGGTCGTCGGCGAGCTCGTCGGCACGCCGTCTGCTCCACGCCGTCGCACCGAGCCGGCGGGCAGCAATATCGGCGATCGTGCGATCGATGTTTGCTCGTGATGAAGCGGCTTCCGCCGAGCGCTCGAGGTGCGATGCGAGCTCGCGAACCCGTGCTCGCCGGGCAAGCATCGCCGTACCGCCGGCGCGACGGCCGGATCCGGCGGCGTCTTCGACTGCGCGATCGGTCTTGCGAGCGGCGAGTGCGACCGACCGAACGGCCATGACCATGGCGGCGAGGACAACGATCGCCCACCATACTCCGCCCGGTATCGCGAGAACGAGATAGCGGGCGAACAACCATGCCGAATAGAGTGTCTCGGCGGTCGAGGCGAGAATCTGCCTTCCGGGGCCGAGCGAGAGAGCCACGAGAATGGCGCCGGCAGCGATCGCCGCTACAGCCCCGCGGCGACTATTCGACTTTTCAGGCATCGGAGGGTTCGTCGTCGCCTCGGGCGGTCGCCTCATCGGCCGCCGCGACTATCGCGGCAAGCGCCTGGCGCGCGCGCGACTCGCGCCGCCGATCGGGCTCGAGATCGCCGTACCGCACCTCCTCGAACAGTGCAACGAGTTCCTCGACCGCATCCTGCGGCAGACCGAGCTCGACGAGTGTTCGCACGAAGGCACGCGGGCTGCAGTGCACCGCACGCGCGCTTCCGAGACGGGTCGCTGCGAGCGCTTCGAGGTCACGGTAGCTCGTGCGAACGAGATCGACATCGCTGCGCTCGTCGGCGAGTCGCACGCGTGCCTGCTCGGCCGCACGTTCGAGCTCAGCGCCGGGCTCAACATCACCTCCGTCACCCTCTTCCTCGGCACCGGATCGCGTGAGCCGGTACGCGACGGCGGCCGCTGCTACGGCGGGTATCAACGCGATGAGATACGGCAATACGGGAGGAGGCGCCTGGCGACCCGGCGCGCGAAAACCGGAATCCCCATCCGAGAGCCCTCGCGGAACGCCGAGGCCGGAGCGTTGCCCGAGGTGCTCGCGTGCCTCCTCTTCCGGCGGCTGAAGCTCCGGGATGACATTGGAGAGCGCTCCGAGCGCGAACATCGCCACAACAATGATCGCGGCGTTCACGAGCAGGCGCCTGCGGCCGTCGCGGGTTCGCATGGAGATAAGCACGCTTACGAGCGCGGCGACTACGAACGTCGCCATGACCGCCACAAAGGCGATCGGGCTACCGACGGCGGGTGCTCCACCGCCGGCGGAGGCGTGGCCCCTGATCGTCGAAAAGTCTACGCGGTATCCTTCGGAGAAGCCCATGCCGTCGATTCCGCTGCTGAGAACGAACAGCACGCCTCCGAGGATAGCGAGCGGCAGGAGTGATTCACGTCCGAGTGGTTTCATGTGCGACTCCTGTGTTCAGCTTAACAGCGACTCTCCTCTACAGGCAAGAGCGGACGAATATGCGTTTCGGACGCCTTTGCGGTCGCTTGCCTCTCGGTTCCGCATCGCCTACCATTGTATAGAGCATCCCGAAGGAGGCGCATGCCCGTTCGACGTAACGACACAAACGCCGGACTTGCGGATGCGGTCGCGCGAGCTGCGGTGGTTGCCACCGTAATTGGGGTGACCGTATTGCTTTTCCGGTCAGATCTGGTTGACCCGATTCAGCTGAAAGGCTACGTGCTCTCTTTCGGCCCGTACGCGCCGCTGTTCTGGACGCTGCTTTACGCTGCCGCCGTTTTCATCCCGTATGCGACGTCCATACTCACCTTCGTTGCCGGACTCGCATTCGGCCCGCTGTACGGGACGATACTCGTGTATCTTATCACGATTCCGGCCTGTCTCCTCCCCTTTGCCGCCTCGAGACGGATCGGTCGGGAGTGGGTCGAGGCGGTCATCGGAAATACGCGCGTAAAGAACCACGCCGACCGGATAAACGAGAACGCGTTTCTCGTTTTTCTCTACCTTCGGCTTCTTCCGACACTCCCGTACGAGGTCCAGAACTATGTTGCCGGTGTCAGTCGCATCTCCCGTCGCGACTTCGTCCTCGCGACCGCGATCGGAGATATCCCGATTCTCTTCGCGATGGTGAACTTCGGCAGCTCGCTCTCGGCCCTCGATACGCCGCAGTTCTGGATTGCGGCCGGGCTCTATCTCGTTGTCGTCGGGTTTCCTACGCTCATCGCGGTCCGGGTGAAGCGAGCGCGTGACAGGGAGCGCTCCGAAGGGGAGGCGCTCGCGCAGGACGATGCCGAGGAGACGGTCGCCGGGGCTCACCCGCGATCGTAGCTCTTCCTACGAACGAACCCGTTTGCCGCCGGGCGGGCGGACCGCGGATTCAGCTGCGCCGCCGCCCGTTCAACCCCCCGCTTGCCCCCGGACCGGCGCTCGAATATGCTGCGGGCGAGGCTCACATGTATTTCCGTTACGTCCGCACCGGCATATACATGCTGAAGTGGCTCGTCGTCGCTTCGATCGTCGGGTTCGGCGCAAGCCGTGACCTGCGCGATATGGACCGGACGGTGGAGGAGTAGGCGATGGTCTCCCTGTTGCGCCTCATGAGATACCTGCGCGGCCACCGCGTCGCGGTGGGAACCTCGATGCTGCTCATGCTCCTCGCCACCGCGGCAACTCTCGTGCAGCCTCAGGTCGTCGAGTGGGCGGTCGACTTCGGCATTGGTCAGGGTGATGTTCAAACCGTCGCGATCGCCACGCTGGTGCTCGTCGGCGCGGCGGTCGCCTCCGGGGCGCTGCACTTCGCCTCCGGCCTGGTCCTGACCCGTGCCGGGCAGGGCATGGCCTACAACGTACGCAACGCGCTGTTCGGTACCATCCTCTCGCTGTCATTTTCCAATCTCGATCGGTGGCGAACCGGTGAGCTGATCGTGCGCTGCACCTCCGATGTGACCACCGTGCGCATGTTCGTCCGCATGGGATTTCTGATGATGATGCAGTCGCTCGCCATGCTCGGTGGCAGTCTCGCGCTCATGTTCCGCACGAACGCCGAGCTCGCCCGGATCATGCTCGCGATCTTCGGCGGCACGCTCGCGCTCTTTCTCGTCCTCGCCACGGTAATCCGGCCGCTCATTATGCGGGTACGCGAACGCCTCGATGCGCTGAACAACACGCTGCAGGAGAATCTCGCCGGAGCGAAGGTCGTGCGTGCGTTCGCCCGCCAGCGGTACGAACGGGGGCGGTTCGAGGAACGAAACCGCGCCTTTCTCCACCTTTCGCTGCGTGTCGGCTATATCATTTCGATGGCCTTCCCGTTCCTCTTCTTCCTCGGACAGATGGCACTCGTGGCGGTCACGTGGGTCGGCGGGCTCGCGATCATCGAGCCGGCGGCCGAGCGCTTTGCCGCCGGGTTGACGCTCGGCCAGCTCGTCGCCTTCAACGAGTACGCGATGCTCGCGATGTGGCCGATTCTCGCGCTCGGGATGACGCTGCAGTTTCTCACTCGGGCGGCGGCGAGCGCGGTGCGGATCGAGGAGCTGCTCGCCGAGCAGCCGGATATCGTCGAGCCGGATGAGCCGCGGCCGGTCGCCGGGCGGCCGCCGACGGTGGAGTTTCGCGACGTTTCGTTCGCGCACGGCAGGGGGGAGCCGGCGGTTTCGGGGGTGAACCTTCGAATCGAGGCCGGCGAGACGGTGGGAATCATCGGACCGACCGGGTCAGGAAAGTCCACCCTCGCCGCTCTCATTCCGCGCTACTACGATCCCGACAGCGGCACGGTGCTGGTCGCCGGTGTCGACACGCGCGAGGCAGCGATCAGTGAGCTGCGCCGCACGGCGATCGTAGCGTTGCAGGAATCGCTCCTGCTCACCGGCACGATCGGCGAGAACGTTGGATACGCGGCCGGCGGCGCCGGCGATGGTGCCCACGGTGAGGCCACCGCCCCGGGCGCGGCCTTCCCCCACCCCCGCCTGCGCCGCGCCGCCGAGCTCGCGTCCGCCGGCGACTTCATCTCCGAAAAGGAGAACGGCTGGGACGAGCATGTCGGCGAGCGCGGCGTCGGGCTTTCCGGCGGGCAGCGCCAGCGCGTTGCGATCGCCCGCGCGATTGCCGCCGATCCGGACATTCTCGTGCTCGACGACGTGACCTCCGCGCTCGATGCGCAGACCGAGCGCGAGATCGTCTCGAACCTCTACCGCGAGCTCGCTGATAAGACGGTCATCGTCATCAGCCAGCGAGTGAACACGGTTCGGCTCGCCGACCGGATCGTTGTAATGGAGGATGGAGGTATCTCCGGGGTAGGCACGCACGAGTCGCTGCTCGAGACGAACGCGATCTATCGCGAGATCGCCGAGACACAGAGCTCGGAGCTGCGCGTATGAGTTCCGTCGGGCGCGGTGGGGCCGTGCAGATCGAGACGCCGAAGAGCGTACGCTCGGCCCTCGTCAGGCTTCTTCAATACTTCGGACGCGAGTGGCCGTCGCTTGTCGTAGTCGGCATTGCAATTGTCGCCGCATCTGTTTTCCGGGCGGTCGGCCCGGCGATGCTCGGCGGGGCGATCACCGACCACGTCGAACGCGAACCCGACGCGGCGGCGTTCGCGACGCGCATGATCGGTGTCACCGCGATCTTCGTCGGCGGATGGGTCGCCGACGCGTTCTCCGGCGGTTTCATGACTCGCGCGGCGAACCGCCTCGTCTACCGGCTGCGACGCGATTCGTTCGACCATCTCCAGAACCTCTCCATGTCGT
>PUOG01000304.1 GCA_003552745.1 Spirochaetaceae bacterium | reverse complement strand
CGCTCGGTAGCGCCTTTGCGGAGAACACGATACTGATCCGGAGTAAGCTGCTCGCGCCAGGCTTCTTCGCTTTGTTCGACTGGATAATTTTTCTTCTCGCTCATGATCGCAATATAGCGCCTACGCGCGCCTGACGGCTACGACGTGATCACGGTCCCGAGGGTCAGTATCCCGAAGCTTGACACTCTCCCGAGCGCTGCCTACGGTACAAAGTGCGTGTCCTGCGCGCGAAAGGGGGAAATCATGGCGGATTTTCACGCACAGATCGAGCAAGCGAGAGACCGGATCACCGAGTACCAGCGCCAGATAGAAGAATCGTACCGTGCGATCGGGCGACGTGTGCTCGAGTCGCCACCGGAAGGAGCCTCAGCGGCGTTAAGCGAGCTGATCGACAAGATCCGCCGGATTGATGAGACCTCCCAGGGGTACAATGCGTTGATCTCCCGAATTCGCGAAATAGAGAACCGTATGACGGAGATCAAGGAACAGCTTGGCTCCGACGGCGAACAAATCCGACGAATCGAGAGAGAGAACTCCGCCTACTATGAGAGCATCGGCGAGGCGGCTTATGAGCACTATCGCCGGAATCCGGAGGTTGCCGGGCATTACGGCGCTGTGTTTCAACCGGTCGTAGACATCCACGACGAACTCTCCTCGATCGCGCAGGAGATAAAGGCCGCGGAGGATGAGCTCACCCGGAAGAGTTTCTTCGACAAGGTTGTTGTACGTGGTCGCCTCGCATTGTTGCGGACACGGCAGGCGAACAAAGAGGGCAACATACCGAAACTCTTCTACCGCATCGGGGAACGAATCGTACGTACGGAGTTGCCCAACGAGATCGACTCCTCCGACCTGAACCAGGCGATGGAACCGTACCGGGAGAATGCACGCAGAGTGCAGGAAATCGAAAAGCGACAGTTCGATCTCGAGCAGGAGCGAGAACGCCTGGCGACAGAACTCGAAGAAGCAGGGGCGGCACGACGACCCGCAAAGCGCATCCGCGAAATCGAATCACTCCGTGCGGAAAACAAAGAGCGTCGATCGGAGCTGCTCACCGAGCTCGGCAAGAGGGCGCTGGAGATCGATAACGTCGTCGACCGTTCCACTCCCGAAGCGACGACAATCGAAAGCGCGAAGGAGAAGTTATCCGCCGAAGAACAACGTATCGAGAGACTCGAGGCTGCAATCGCCGTCGATCAGCTCGAATCGAGAATCGGCCAGATTACCGAAGAGATAGAGCAGAAAAACGGACGGGTCAGCGAGCTGAGAAAGGAAGTCACGCAACTGAAAAAGCAGAAAACACAACTCGAGAGCGACCGAGACCAGGCGATCGAGAGGCGCGGTGGCATCGAGGAGCTCGACGACGGCCTACATTAGCAGGGGTCGTCGTAGCGTATAGACACAACAACCATCGCTCGCCGGCCCGACGACCCGCAAAGAGCGATTGAACAGCCGGGGTGCTCCTCGATAACCGTCGACAGATCGCGCCCGACACGCTCATAGTCACCGATCTCACCCGCGATTTCGAGACTCCACCAGTGGGCGAATACGCTCAGCATGAGATCGAACACCAGCGTTTCGCCGCGAAGCAGTGAAACAACGGCCGACGCCGCCGAGAAGAAAGACCGCCGCACCCCTTCGGGCGCACAGTGACCCGGGCCGCCGGCCACTCCCTTCTCGACGAAATCGCGAGCAGAGCTTTCGGCACCATCGTCGGAAGCGAAGCGCGTTACCCGCCGCTTCACCGTTCGCGGAACCTCCCCCGCGGAGCCGACCGGCCGCCCTACGCGAACCGCGATGGTCGACACATCATCAGAAAAACCTCGACTCGCCGCATGATCGCGAACCGTGCGCACGAGCTCGGATACAACCGAGCCGGTTTCGTCTTCGGCTCGAGAAGCGAGGTATTCGGCGATTCGGGCCTCACCGAACTGGTTTCCCTGATCGTCTATCGCCTCGGTCAGACCATCGGAGAAAAAGAGCACAAGATCGCCGTACTCGAGTGCCAGATCGATCTGAACAGGCTCCTCGTCACGGCGGAAGCCGAACGGCACGTTGCGTCCCTTCAGATACCACACCTGCCCGGTGGCCGCCCGGTGCAGGAAGATCGGCGGGTTTCCGGCGTCGACGAACGACAAACGGTGAGTGCGGGAATCGAACCGGGCGTAAGCCAGAGTGACGAAGCAGTTGAGTCGATACAGTTCCCCGAACACCATCGCGTGCCCGTGCTGCATGATGTCCGACGGCTCCGGCGAACGACGCGGCTCCGGCCCGAAGCGCAGAAGCTGCGCCGTCGCCCGCAGAATCGCCAGCCGGGTCGCGGATGCAAGTAACGCCGCCTCCACTCCCTTTCCCATGACATCGCCAAGCGCGATATCGATCGAGCCGTCGTAACAGGAGAAGTGGGCGTAGAAGTCACCGTCGACCGACTCCGACGGCGTCGTGGATCCGACGACCGTAAAGCCGTGGTCACACACCGGTGTCGTGTCACACAGAAGGTTCCGCTGAATCCGCGCGGCAACCTGCACCTCCCGGTCGCGTCGCAATCCGCGCTCGGATAGCTCGTCGTAGCGGTACGTTGCATCCCGAAGAACTCCGGCAATCGGCCCACCTCCCCGGTCGACGAGCGTAAGACGAACCGCAATGCGATTCCAGTCCGGGCCGCGATAGAGTCGGAAAACGTCGTCGACCTCGACCCCATCCCGCGCATCCTGGAGTCGTTTGACGAACCGCCGCCGATCTACAGGGTGAACGAGCGCGACCGCGGCGGTCGGATGACGGGTGAGCAGCGAGGCAGACACGCCGATAAGACGGCTGCATGCCGGATCGATCCGCAGAATGCCGAAATCGGCGAGATCGAGAAAAAAGAAGGCGGTTACTCCATCGGGCGGAATGCGTTCGTCGTACTCTGACATTGTGATATACGCGTCACCATAGCGCTACGGAGCCGTAAGAACAACCTTGTCGCACACCCCCAGGGCCGGGTAGCCTCGAAAACGCACCGTGAGCAGCTTCGACTCCGACCACGACGACCTCTTCTCCTCCGCACCGCCGCCGGACAGCGAAAGCGGCGCCGCGAGCGAACCGCTCGCCGCCCGCATGCGTCCGCGCACGATCGACGAGTTCGTAGGCCAGGACCACATCGTCGGTCCCGGCCGCCTCCTGCGCCGTGCGATCGCCGCCGACATGATTGGAAGCATCATCCTCGCCGGGCCTCCCGGCACCGGTAAAACGACCCTTGCCCGCGTAATCGCCAACACGACCCGGAGCGCCTTCCTCTCGCTGAACGCGGTGCTCAGCGGCGTAAAGGACGTGCGGGCGGCGATCGAGAAGGCACAGGAACACCGCAACCTCTACGGGCGCCGTACGATCCTCTTCGTCGACGAGGTTCACCGCTGGAACAAGGCACAACAGGACGCACTCCTGCCGTGGGTCGAAAACGGCACCGTCATCCTCATCGGTGCAACGACCGAGAACCCGTTCTTCGAGGTAAACTCGGCACTCGTCAGCAGAAGCCGCATCTTTCAGCTTACGCCCCTTACCGAGGCCGACCTCTACAAGGTCGCACGGCAGGCGCTCACCGATCGCGACCGCGGTTACGGTAAGTTCAATGTTCAGGTTGATGATGATGCCCTCGACCACCTGGTGCGCGTGGCCGACGGCGACGCTCGCACGCTGCTCAACGCGCTGCAACTGGCCGTGGAAACGACACCGGACCGATTCCCGCCGCCGACCGACGAGAAGATCCACATTACCTTGCCGGTCGCCGAGGAGAGCATCCAGCGCGGCGCCCTCCTCTACGATCGCGAAGGCGATTACCACTACGATACCATCAGCGCATTCATCAAGAGCGTGCGCGGAAGCGACCCCGATGCCGCCCTCTACTGGATGGCGCGTATGATTCGTGCCGGCGAGGATCCGCACTACCTCTTCCGGCGGATGCTCGTACTCGCCGGCGAGGATGTCGGTCTCGCCGATCCGTACGCGCTCGGTGTTGTCGAGTCGGCAGCCGCCGCGTTCGACCGCGTCGGTATGCCGGAGGGACAGTACCATCTGACGCACGCCACGCTCTATCTTGCAACCGCCCCGAAGAGCAATAGCGCTCTCGGCTACTTCGACGCGGTCAAAGCGGTCGAGGAGGAGCGCAGCCGGGAAGTACCGAGGCATCTGCGCGATGACAGCAGGGACAGCGCCGGCTTCGGCCACGGGGAGGGGTATAAGTATCCACACTCCTACCGCGACCACTGGGTCGCGCAGGCGTACCTGCCCGGCGATCTCGCCGGACGCGTCTTCTACCGGCCGTCGGACCAGGGCTACGAAGGGCGAATCGCGGCCGAGGTCGACCGCCGCCGGGAAGCGCAGCTTGCCGAGGTCGATGATGCCTCCGACGACGGGGAGATCCTTACATTCACGCCGAAGGGGGTCGGTGTCGGCTGGGATCGCGGCGCCGCTCCCGGGGGGCCGACCGAACGCCGCCGGTGGAGCGCTCGAGCCGCGGCGAGCTCCAAGCTGCGCGAAGCGGTTCGCGATGCCCTCTTCGCCACCGCCCCACCCCGTCACGCACGCGTGTTGATCTACGAAGCCGGCCCTCCACTTCTTCTCTGGGAGGCTCTGCGCTGCGTACCCGAAGGTAGCGTCGTTGCGCTCTTTGCCCGCGAGGCGGATCGCGAACGTGCGACGGACAGGCTCGGGGGTGCGAGTTCGGGTGCCGTAGACGGAGCTCCGCACGACCCGGTACTCCTTACCGGGAATCCGTCACAGCTTCTCGCCGGCGACAACTCCGGACTACTCCGGGAGCTCGTCTCCGCCGGTTTCGAGACGGTCGTGTGTGACAGGCTCTTCAGCCGGATTGCCGCTGCCGGTGGAGAATCGGAAGGCGAAGACCCGGCCGGCGGAGACCCGGAAACGGAGGCCGCCGCTCTCTTCCGTCTCGCCGCCCCCGCGGCTCCCGTCGTTATCGCCGAACCCGCGCCGATGGCCGGCCAGCGCCTCAGCGAGCTCGCACCGTCGGCGGGGATTCCTGCGGATGTGGTGGAGTTGCTCGCCGAGGCCGAAAAGAAACTATTCCACCGCTCCCCGGAGTCCGATCGCGCCCGGTGGGTGGAATTGCTGGAGTCGGTCGGGTTCTCGCCGATCGAGTCGGCCACGCGTGAAGTCTCCGATCGCCGGCGCCTGGAGCGCGATACCGTTGCAGCCTGGATCGATGCGGACAGCGCGTACGCGAAGGCGCTCACCGGCCGTTACGACGAGAAGAAGCTGCAGGCGCTTCGTGAAAGCGTTATCTCCCGTCTTGCCGGGAGACAGGTCGAGTGGCGGCGTGCGTTCGATTTCGTCGCAGTGCGACGCCCCGAAGCCGACAATGGATGATGCTCGCACTTGCGGCGCGGTATGCGCAGCGATACGATTAGTAGTGAAGGGTTGAATGGTGGAGCGTCACGTGCACGGATATGACCGGCTCGGTACTCACTCTCACTTGCGCACGGTATTGACGATCGCGCTTGTGATGATAATCGGTTTCTTCGCCGGCGAGACGGCGGGAGCCAACGAGGCGTTCGTTACCACCGCCGGCGGCACCGCGGCGCTGCGCCGTGCCGCCGAGACGACCGTCCGGATGCGTGCCGAATACATCGACATCACCCTGTTCGAAGAGAGATACGAGGTCGATGCGCTGTTCGTCTTCGACAATCCGGGTCCGACCGTCACCCATGAGGTCGGTTTTCCGCGGTTCAGTGCGGGGATCGATCGGCCGGAGTCGTTTCGCGACTTCCGCAGCTGGGTAAACGACGAGCCGGTGGAAGCACTCGAGGTCCCGGCGGCCGGCGGAGCGGCGGATGTGCGATCTCCGGATCGGGAGTCCCACGGTACGCCTCCGAGCACCTCACTTTCGGGAGCACCGTTGTCGGGAGAGAACCCTGCCCCCCGCATCGAAAGCTACTACGTCCGCGATGTCGAATTCCCCCGCGATGAGTTGACGACTACGAGGGTGCGCTATACAGCCGATTACGGTCGCGACCGGCTCTTTCGCACCGTCCGCTATCTGTACGGAACCGGCGCAACGTGGGCCGGCACGATCGACACGATGACGATCCGTATCGACAATAGCCGCGAACGCTGGATCGATAGTTTCCGATTCGCCGAGGATCGGCCGGTAGCGTTCAGCACGCGTGGGGCGACCGATTTCGACCTCGTCAAGACCGATGTCGACCCGCCGTCCGACGCTACTTTCGATCTCTTCCTCGACCGCTATGCGTGGTGGTTGCAGGATCCTCGCTCGAGCGACGTAAGCGATGACTGGATCTACGATCGACTGCACGTAAAGCGAGAGTATCTCAGGCTACTGAGCTTGAACCAGCTTCGTATCTTCCGCAACACCTTTTTCGCCCGCAACGGATACGACTTCGGTGACGGCGACCTCGGCCGCTATTTCCGCCACTTCCGCTGGTACCGCCCCGTCACAACGAGCACCGCCGGCCTGCTCAACCCGGTCGAAGAGGAGAACGTGCGGTTGATCCGCGCCGAAGAGGAGCGCCGGCGCACCTTCGTGCGCGACTAATGGTTCAAACGGCATCGACTCGACACTCCAGCCCGATCGTATGATAATCGCATGAGCGCCCATGGCACGCCTGCGAAGCCGTTCGAAACGGTACGACCACTGGAGCCGTCGACTCGCTCCGATATCCGCCACTGCGACGCCTGAGCGGACGCTGCGGCCGCGTACAGGAAGGGGTGGATGCTTTCGCCGCGCGGTCATCGCCGCATCGGTAATCGCGCTCCTGGTTCTCGCCGCACAACCGTTTCGGGTCGACCCGATCGATCGGATCTCCTTTCTCGCCGAGCACGACGTTTCGGTAATCGCTCACGCCGGGGGGATCGGCCATGCCCCGGCCAATACGATCGTCGCGTTCGATACCGCCCTGGAGATGGGGGCGCACGTCCTCGAGATGGATCTCCAACTAACCGCCGACAACGAGGTCGTGGTTATCCACGACGGCACCGTCGATCGAACCACCGACGGCAGCGGACGGGTTCGCGATATGTCTCTCGACGAAATCCGCCGACTCGATGCCGGGTACAACTGGATGGATGCCGACGGTGACCTCCCCTACCGGGGCGAAGGGCACCGCATTCCGACATTGGAGGAGGTACTCGATCGCTATCCGGACACTCCGCTGATAATCGAAATGAAGACCGACAGTGGGGATGAGATCATCTCCGAAGTCGCTCGGGTCGTGCAGGAAGCCGGACGCTTCGACCTGCTTATCGTTGCGAGCTTCGACGCAGGGTACCTCGAGCGCTTTCGCGCTAAGGTCCCCGATGTTCCGACCAATCTCGGAGTTCGCGAAGCCGCTACCTTCTACGCGCTGCAGCTCTTCGGACTCCACCGGTGGTATCGCCCACCCGGCGAGGTGCTGCAGGTGCCGACCAGTTTTTCCGGTTTACCGGTGCTCATACCCGGTTTTGTACGGAGAGCTCGGAGCCTTGGTCTCGACGTACAGGTCTGGACGATAAACGAGTACGAGGAAATGGTGAGATTGCTCGAGGCGGGTGTCGACGGACTGATTACCGACTACCCCGACCGGGCGATCGCCGCCGCACGCACGGTCGGTCGCAGCGCCTCGCGTTAACGTCGCAGACGAACGACCGGGTTACGAAGCGCCCCCGGTTACCGTGCCGGCTTCATAGCCGCCAAACTAAAATGTTTGTGCGTCGATATCCTCGTCATTCGCCCCGGTGACCTGAATGAAGATCCGGCTCGGAAGGCAGGCAAGCCACTCTCCGCTTCGTTCGATCCATCCCTGCCGGACACAGATCTGCTGGGGACCTGGATCCCGCACCACGCGTATCCGCCCGTCCCGGATTTCGATGTCGGTCGTGCCGAGCGGCCCTTTCAGCGTCAGCTCACGATCCTCATTGAGCGGATAGACGAAATTGCCTTCCTCGCTCTCGATGTTCACCTGCTGTCCCTCGCCTCCACCGGCGGCCGCGTACGAGAACACGATGATCACCGCGAACGCAACGAGAAGCGCGACGTAGTCGAGCGCTCTGAGTTGACGGACAATCGCGCGCATTGTGGTACAGGCATTTCGGAGCTTCATAACGACTTATGCCAGCATAGTCCCACGTTCCGACTCCGATCGACAAGCGGCGGTAGTGTTGACAAACGCCCTGCCTTCACGGCACAGTACCACTCCGTTTGAGATGGTGGATGTAGTTCAGTGGTAGAGCACCAGATTGTGGTTCTGGGTGTCGCGGGTTCGAATCCCGTCATCCACCCGCTGTCCGCCGGAGCAGATCACGACTTCGGCGAACCGTATTTCACGCGTCCGTAGCTCAGCTGGATAGAGTGCCGGACTTCGAATCCGTGGGTCGCAGGTTCGAATCCTGCCGGACGCGCTCATGGGCCGTTAGCTCAGCTGGTAGAGCAGCAGACTCTTAATCTGCGGGTCGAAGGTTCGAACCCTTCACGGCTCATTCGTGTATGAGCGCGTAGCGCCGTGCTTGACGCGTGCTACGCTTTCTCATACAGTTCGGCGAGAGTGGTGGAATTGGTAGACACGCCAGATTTAGGATCTGGTACCTTCGGGTGTAAGGGTTCAAGTCCCTTCTCTCGCACTCCGCCGCCAACCCGGTTTTTCGCGCGGGAGTAGCTCAGGGGTAGAGCGCCACCTTGCCAAGGTGGATGTCGCGGGTTCAAATCCCGTCTCCCGCTCTCCGCCGCAGCCCCTGATCCGATCTCGGATACAGGGGCTTTTTT
>PUOG01000120.1 GCA_003552745.1 Spirochaetaceae bacterium | reverse complement strand
CGAACCGCTCGCGGTCGGTGTCCTCTATTCGGAGAATGAACGAACCGCCCTGACTCCGAGCGAATAGATAGTTGAAGAGCGCCGTCCGCAGACCGCCGATATGCTGAAGGCCGGTCGGAGAAGGAGGATAGCGTACGCGTATTGCCATATTGCTCCAGGATACTGACTGAGTGTTGAACGGAGTATATCGATCGCCGAAAGCGGGGGTCAAGAATCCGCGTCGGAGTCGCGAATGACGACCTCCGCCGGCGGCGGGGTTCCTACTGTCTGTACCAGCCGAGGAAACGCGCGAGCCGATGCATTGCGTCGCGCAGGTCTTCGACATTCGGCAGGAACACAATGCGAAGATGATCGGGACTCGGCCAGTTGAAGCCGCTCCCCTGTACAAGGAGCAGTTTCTCTTCCCGAAGCAGATCGAGCACCAGCTGTTGGTCGTCGCTGATCCGATACACCGACGGATCGAGTCTGGGAAAGAGATAGAGTGCTCCCTTCGGTTTTACACAGCTCACCCCGGGGATATCACACAGGAGTCGATACGCTATCTCGCGCTGCTGCCCGAGCCGGCCGCCGGGAAGCACGAGGTCTTCGATGCTCTGATACCCGCCGAGAGCGGCCTGGACGGCGTGCTGTGCGAGCACGTTGCTGCACAGCCGCATGTTAGCGAGGATATCGAGTCCTTCACGATAGTCGCGCGCGAGCAGCTTCCGGCCGCTCAAGATCATCCATCCGGCGCGAAAACCGGGGGCCCTATACGCCTTCGAGAGTCCGCTGAACGTCAGGCAGACTATATCATCGCAGAGCGACCCCATTGGTACGTGTTCGGCATCGTCGTAGAGGATCTTGTCGTATATCTCATCGGCGAACACCAAGAGTCGGTGCTCGGCGGCAATATCGTGGAGCTCGCCGAGGATTTCGCGTGGATAGACACTACCGGTAGGGTTATTCGGGTTGATCACGACGATGCCGCGCGTGCGGCTCGTGATCTTCGATCGAATATCGTCGACATCCGGATACCAGCCGCTCTGTTCATCGCAGATGTAGTGTACCGGAGTGCCACCACAGAGATTGACCGCTGCCGTCCAGAGCGGATAATCGGGCGCCGGTATGAGTATCTCGTCACCGTCATTCAGAAGGGCCTGCATGCTCATTACGATGAGCTCGCTCACACCGTTTCCGATGTAGATATCCTCGACCTCGACTCCGGGAATGTTCTGCCGCTGCGCCCGTTGCATAACGGCCTTGCGAGCACTGAACAACCCCTGGCTGTCGCAGTACCCCTGAGCGTCTCTGATATTGAGAATCACATCGTGAAACAGCTCATCCGGAGCGTTCAGTCCGAACGGTGCGGTGTTTCCGATATTCAGACGTATGATGTGATACCCCTCCTCTTCGAGACGTTTCGCCTCTTCGAGTACAGGGCCGCGGATGTCGTAACACACCCCTGACAGTTTGGATGACTTCTGGAGATTGTCCATCATTGGTTCTGTGCCCCGAAGAGCCACTCGGTACACTCATGTAGGATGCGCGAAACGGCAAGCACCTGCAGGTCGCTCCGGTGCCGATCGAGCAATCGCTGCCACTTCGCTCGATCAAACTCCGTTCGAAGCCGGTCTGTGCCTTCTCGCACCGTAGTGGCGACCTCGGTATCGTGTTGTGCGGAATTGTTCAGAAGATAGAGCGAGAGCGCCCGCACGATCGGGCTCTTTGCCGCCCGCGCGAGCCTCAGAAGTGTCGCCCGCGATTGCTCCCCCTGTCTATTCAAGGTAAGTCCGAACGCATGGCCCCACTCCGCCCATTCCTTGCGGCGACCCGAGAGTTGATCCTTGATACCCGAGAAGTAGTCGATCATCCGCTCGGCTTCGCCACTGAGGAGGTGCGTGATGCCGAATTCGAGCGCGAAGCGCGGTACAAGCGCCGGTTTTTTCTCACGGAGGTGCTTCTCGAGCTCGGTAATCTTGTCCGGTTTCGCCTTTACCACGTAGGTGTTGATCAGAACCCGTACGTTTTGGGAGGATATCCGTTCCCGGTCATAGATTCGCCCCTCCAGATATCCGATCAACCCGTCCCAGTCCTGACTTTCCAGGCGCGAAAAGAGAGGCCAATTTGAAACGAAATAACCGTTGAGCAAGACGAGCACGAGCAAAAACAGTCCCGCCAGTGGCCAGTTGTCGCGCCAGAATAGAGCGGCATACTCGCCGCCGATGATATACACCGGCAACACCGCGACGATGAGGAACGAGACGAGAACGATCACATTGAAGAGAACGAAAAGTGCCTTAAATTTCACCGACATTTGACCTATAATGTGACGACGAGAGTCTAAGAGAAACGGAAAGAGGCGGTCAACGGCCATGCCGGAAACGAAGAAGATAGACGCGACAACAATCGAGCCGGGCCAGTATTTCACCGCGCCACTCTACCTGGACGAGCGCTATATCCTCCTCAGTCCCGAAACTCCCATCTCCGCGGAGCTCAAGGAACGCCTCGTCAAGTGGGGATTTACGAGCGTGGAGAGTGCCGGCGAGCCAACGGCCTCCGCCCCTTCGTCCGGGGCCGAAGGCGACGGACAGTCGCTAACCGGTGTTTCGACCGTCAACCTCGATGAGGGAATCCAGGAGAGCGCTATTCGCGAAGAAGTCGATGCGATGTTTACTCGACTCGCCGACTTCACTGAGAGACTCTTTACGAGCTACGTGTCCAAAGGCGACCTGCCGTACGACCGCATTACCGAGACGCTCAAGGAGGCGATCGAGACCGTTCGTACCCGGCGGCACCACGTCGTCCGAATCGCGGACGTTCACGATCCTGCTCGTAACTACATTGTTATGCACACGGTAAAGACTACGGTGCTCTCATTAGCGGTCGGACATGTATTCAAACTACCTCCTCATAGGCTGCTGGAGCTCGGTACGGCCGCTTTGTTGCACGAGATAGGCATGATACGTCTACCGTCGAAACTCTACATGTCCGAGTCGCCCCTCTCGGAAGCCGAGCGAAAAGCCATCACCGCCCATCCGGTCCTCGGGTTCAGAATTCTGCGTGAATCCTCCTATCCGATGCCGGTCTGCCTCGGAGTTCTCGAGAGTCATGAGCGGGTAGACGGCAAGGGGTATCCGCGCGGGTTGACCGGAGAGAGGATCTCATTGTACGCGAAGATTATCTTCGTCTGTGACTCGTATTCGGCACAGGTCTCTAAACGGCCGTTCCGGGATGCGCGGGACGGTCACTCCAGTCTCATGGAAATGCTCAAGGAGCGCGGAACCGCATATGACGAGCAGGTTCTCCGTGTACTCGTTCAGCTTATCTCCGTCTATCCGGTCGGCACGCACGTCGAGTTGGAAAACGGGGCTCGAGGCGTAGTTGTCGATACGAACGACGATGACCCGCGAAGCCCCATCGTCCGGTTACTCACCGACAGTAGCGGGACGTCGGGTGATAAGCTGCCGACTATCCGCACGACGCAAAGCGGCTATCGTGTTGTCCGTGCTATCGCATCGCCGCAGCAGGAAGAGGCCTCTGAAGGCGCAGATACGGCGCCGAAACCGGGCTCGCAATCGCAGAAGTCGTAATCCCTCCAAAGGAATGTCATGCAAAAGGTACAGATTACACTCCCTACGAAGAATGAGTTGACAGTCGACGTTGGAACAGCAGTCGGGAGCGTTCTCGAAGCGCCTCACAACAACTATCCGGTCGTCGCTGCGATGGTGAACAACTACCTCACGAGCCTCAGTTACCCTGTGGAGATCCACTCACGCGTGGCGCCGGTTACCCTCGACAGCCCGGAAGGGTTGCGTGTGTACAGGAGGTCGCTCTGCTTTCTCCTCGCGATAGCCTCCAAGAAGCTATATCCGAGTCAGAGGCTCACGATAGGCCACAGTCTCGGCGACGGGTATTACTACACATACGAGGACACCGAGGGCATATCCACCGAGGAAGCGGATGCGCTGAACGAGGAGATGCGTTCGCTGGTCGAACAGGATTTGCCCATCGTTCGAAGGCTTATCAGCTATGAGGACGCGCTCGAGCACTTCCGAACACATTGGATGACCGATACGGCGCTGCTTCTCGAGAACCGCAACGATCACGAAATTCCGGTGTACGAGTGCGGCGACTTCATCGATCTCGGACACGGGCCGCTTGCTCCAAGAACGGGCGTCCTTGAACACTTCGAGGTAATGCGTTATCGATCGGGATTCCTGCTGCGCTACCCGAACTCCAGTACCCCCACGGAGATGCAGCCGTTCAAAGATATACCGGTTCTTTTCTCCATCTATCAGGAGTATAAGCAATGGGGAAAGATTCTCGGAGTGAACAGCGCGGGACGTCTGAACACGCTCTCGCGAACTCGCGGAATTCGAGACTTCATCTGGACCGCCGAGGCGCTGCACAGTAAGAAGACTGCGGAAATCGCCGACCGGATCCAGGACCATGCCGAGAGCGTTCGCGTCGTTCTCATCGCCGGACCGAGCGCCTCCGGCAAGACGACGTTCACGAAGAAACTGGCAATACAGCTGCGCGCGATCGGTATGCGACCGGTAACTATCAACCTCGATGACTACTTCGTCGCCCGCGTCGATACGCCGCTCGACGAACACGGTCAACCCGACTTCGAGGCGCTCAATGCGATCGACATCGATCTGCTCAATGAGGATCTGGTCGCATTGCTCGACGGTGACGAGGTAAACCTGCCGACGTTCGACTTCAAAACCGGTGAACGGAGGTACGAAAACAAGTTCGCATCACTTCCCGAACGCGGCATCATTGTGATGGAAGGAATCCACGGGCTGAACGAAGCGCTGACACCGAGATTACCCACCGAGACCAAGTTTCGGATCTACGTATCCGCACTGACCCAGCTCAATCTCGACGACCACACGCGTGTCTCTACTACCGACAATCGTCTCGTTCGTCGCATGGTCCGTGACGCACAGTTCCGTAGTCGTGACGCACGCCGAACTCTCGACATGTGGCCGAGCGTTCGCCGAGGTGAGGATCGGAACATATTCCCGTATCAAAGCAAGGCGAACGTCGCCTTCAATTCCGCGCTCGACTATGAGCTCGGTGTGCTGAAGCCGTATGCCGAACCGCTGCTGCGCGAGGTGAAGCCGTACGATTCGGTCTATCACGAGGCGGTCAGGCTGATGCACTTTCTCGACAACTTCACACCGATTCCTTCGAGCGAGGTTCCCGATCAGAGTATCCTTCGTGAGTTTATCGGGGACAGTGCGTTCGAATATTAGCGCAACCGGCGAACGGGCCGCTTCCGCGATTCGCGCGACCGCGCACTCACGGCGAGGCTACGGAAGCGCCTCCTCCAGCAGCGATTCGCGCGACGTCCACGGGCCCTTCGGATCGGGAACGGACAATGCCGTCTGCAGGAGGGTCATGAAGCGTTTACGCGGTATGTCCACCGCACCGAGTCTGGCCATGTGGTCGGTGTGAACCTGAGAATCGATAAAGCGAACCCCGGCGCTAAACAGAGCCATCGCGAACGGAATAAAGGCCGCCTTCGAGGCGTTCGGAACGCTCGAGAACATACTTTCGCCGAAGAATGCGGCTCCGAGCCCGATGCCGTACAGTCCTCCCACCAGCCGCGATCGTTGCCACGCCTCCACCGAGTGCGCGTATCCGAGCCGGTGCAGCCGGGCGTATGCGTCGACCATCTCGTCGGTAATCCAGGTGCCGTCATGGTCGCGCTCTGCGGTCGCACACGCAACGATGACCTGCTCGAACTCCCGGTCGACGGTCAGCGTGAACTCTCGCCGGCGAAGTACTCTCCGCATCGATTTTGGTGTGTGCAGTGTATCGGGGAGTATCACTGCCCGGGGATCGGGTGACCACCACAGAATCGGCTCCCCCGGGGCATACCACGGGAAGATCCCCTGCCGGTACCCGCTGAGCAGCATACCGGGGCTCAGATTCCCGCCGGCACCGACAATGCCTTCCGGCGTAGCACTTTCCACCGGTGGAAACGTGAATCGCGTGTGTTCATCGAGCCACGGGAAATCGTAGTCTTCCGCCACGAACGCTCGTTACCGACTAACTATCTGTCACTCGACTGTTGCCGATTCGTCTTCGGGCGTCTTCTGCTCGGACGCTTCGTTGCCGCCGGATTCGACGGTTCGGACGACAATATCATCGTCGACAACCTCCGCCCGGGCGGTACCTCCTCGGGCGAGCGAGCCGAAGAGAACCTCGTCTACGAAGTAGCTCTTGATCTTCTCCTCGACCAGACGCGATATATTCCGTGCCCCAAACTCCTCGCTGTAGCCGCGTTCGGCAAGCCAGCTCAACGCCTCGTCGGTAAGCTCGAGCGTGACCTGCTTTTCGGCCAACTGCTCACGGAATTCGTTGATCTCTTTGAGCACGATGTTCTCGGTAATCTCCTGACCGAGCGCGTTGAAGACGACTACCTTGTCGAGGCGATTGCGGAACTCCGGACTGAAGATCCGCTCGACCGCGTCGTCGATTGCCTGGTTCGTGACCGAACGCTGACCGAATCCGATCATCGGTTTGCCGATTTCGCGCGCACCCGCGTTACTCGTCATAATGATGATTGCATTGCGGAAATCGGCTTTTCGTCCGGTATTGTCGGTAATCGTTGCGTAGTCCATCGCCTGAAGCAGGACGTTGAATATGTCCTGATGCGCCTTCTCGATCTCATCGAGAAGAAGTACGCAGTGCGGCGTCTTGCGAACGACATCCGTTAACATGCCGCCTTCTTCATAGCCTATGTACCCCGGAGGTGATCCGAGCAACCGACTGACGGTATGCTTCTCCTGGAACTCGCTCATATCGAAGCGGTGCATCGTCACTCCGAGCGTCTCCGACAACTGCCGAGCAAGCTCGGTCTTACCGACACCGGTCGGTCCGACGAACAGAAAGCTCGCTACGGGTTTGTCACCCTTACGGAAGCCGGCGCGCGAACGCTTCACCGCATCCACAACGAGGCGAATCGCACCATCCTGCCCGAACACTACGTTTTTCAAGTCAGACTCGAGATTCTGTAGTCGAGCTCCCTCACTCGCGTTCACCGTACGTTCAGGTATCTTGGCTATCTTGCTGACCACCTTCTCGATATCGCCCTCGAGAATCGTTACCGGATCTCCCTCTTCTTCGCCTTCTCGAAATGTTTTCATGCGCATGAAGGCGCCGCTCTCATCCATAACATCGATCGCCTTGTCCGGGAGATGGCGATCGGTGATATAAAGTGCACTCAGGTTCACCGCCGCGTGCAACGCGTCGTCACTGTAGCGCACATGGTGGTAGTCTTCGTACTTCGATCGCAGCCCCATAAGTATCTGGTAGGCGTCATCCTCACTCGGCTCGGGAACCTCGATTTTCTGGAATCGTCGACTGAGGGCCCGATCCTTTTCGAAGTACTTCTTGTATTCCTCGTAGGTAGTACTACCGATTACTCGAATATCGCCGGCGCTCAATGCCGGCTTCAGCATATTGCTGGCATCCATGGCACCGCCCGACACTGCACCCGCGCCGACGATCGTGTGAATCTCGTCGATAAAGAGAATCACGTTTTCGCGTTTCTGGAGAGCGCTGATTACCTGCTTCATGCGCTCCTCGAAATCACCGCGATATCGAGTGCCGGCAAGAACTCGGCCCATATCGAGACTGAAGATCGTATAGTGTTTGAGAAGAGCCGGCACGCTTTGATCTGCTATTCGCTGCGCGAGCCCTTCCGCGATCGCGGTCTTTCCGACGCCCGGATCGCCGAGAAGCACGGGGTTGTTCTTCAGTCGTCGGCAAAGCACCTGTACCGTGCGTTCGACGATATCGTCACGCCCGATTACCGGCTCGAGCTTGCCGTCAGCGGCAAGTTGAGTCAGGTTGTCGGTAAACTGCTCGAGCGGATCCTTGCGTTTCCGTGAGGTACCGGCCGACTCCTCTTCCTCGTCTTCGGCATCGACATCGCCGTCTTCGAACTCGTCCGGCTGCACTCCGTGCGAGATGGTCTCGAGAAGATTCAGTCTCGAGATACCCGACTTCCTGAGAAAGTAACTTCCGAAACTCTCATCCTCGTCGAAGATCGAGACGAGGATGTCGCCGAGATCGACCTCGTCCTTGGACGCGTTCTGAGTATGGAAAACCGCACGCTCGATCACGTTGTGAAAACTGACGCTCTGCGTAGGCTCAACATCGTCGACACTCGGGACTCGAGTCTTAAGATGCTCGTCGATCTCATTTCGAACCGCATCGGGCTCAGCTCCACATTCGATCAGCACTTCCCTCGGATACTCGAAGTGCAACGCTGCATAAAGAACATGCTCGGGCGTAAGATACTCGTGGCTACGCTGCTTTGCCTCTTGATAGGCGGCGTTCAGAACATCCTGAACTTCCTGATTCACTCTCATTCGCTTTCACTCCACCGAGAAGCACGGCTGCTATGCCTTTTCGATGGTACACTTAAGGGGAAACTCCCGCTCTCGCGCCATCTGATGGACTTGCCGTACCTTCGTTGCGGCAATGTCATAGGTGAAAACCCCGACTTGCCCAATTCCGTTACGGTGCACACTCAACATGATTCTCGTCGCATCCACTACACTCTTGTGGAATACCTTTACCAGAACCTCGACTACGAATTCTTGCGTCGTGTAATCGTCATTATGAAGAACAACCCGATACATGTCGGGTGTCTTGAGCTTCTCGTCCTTTTTCTCCTGTAGCTGTCCCTCATCGTAGTGATCTCGACTCGCCATTACGACTGCTCCCCCAGTGCGGGATTGTGCTATACCGATATCGTTGAATATACACTCCTCGAGTGCCGTCCGAAAAGTACCGGAGAAATTT
>PUOG01000221.1 GCA_003552745.1 Spirochaetaceae bacterium | reverse complement strand
GTTCGAGCTTGTATTCACCGACACCGTTACAACGGAGCAACGCACGGCGGTCGGTAGGTCGATTTCTTACCATAACCTTCAGTGACTTGTCACTGAATATCGTGTACGGCGGCACACCGCGACTGCGAGCGATGCTCGTTCGCAGTCGGCGAAGACGCTGAAAGAGCGCCTCCTCCCCGCCGAGCTCGGCCGGGGCGAACCCGGCACCTCGGGCTTTCGAATCGTTCCCCGAGTCACCGGATCTCACCGTCTTTCGCACGACGAACGAAGACTTGCCTCTGAGCACGCGACGACCTTCCCCGGTCACACGGAATCCGCTCTGTCGCCCGTTCCTGCGCGCGATCAGTCCGGCGGACTCGGCGTCACGTACGATAGACAACCAGTAGTCGAGCGGCTCATCGCTTCCGATTCCGAAGGTGGGAAGCCGGTCGTCTCCGCGCTCGGTTATGCGGTCGGTGGAGCGTCCGGTTACCACGTCGACGAGATAGCGTCCGCCGAAGCGTTCGCCGGTGCGCACCGCGGCGGAGAGGATCTTCTGTGCGGCGACGGTCGCATCCTCGGTTTCGACATCGCCGCAGCAGACATCGCACGCGCCGCAGTCGCCGGGGTGCTCCTCATCGAAGTGAGAGAGCAGCTGTCGGCGCCGGCACACCCCCGACTCCACGAATCGCAGCACCTCGGCAAGTCGCGCCTCCGATCGCTCGCGTTCGAGATCATCTTCTATGCCGGAGATGTGATGGCGAATCGTCGCGATATCGCGCGCTCCGTAGTACAGCACCGTTTCGGCCGGCTCGCCGTCGCGTGCCGCGCGACCGGTCTCCTGATAGTAGCTCTCGAGGCTCTTCGGCAGATCGCCGTGTACGATCCAACGCACATTCGACTTATCGATACCCATGCCGAAGGCGATCGTCGCGACGATCACCGAGGTCTCGTCGTGAACGAACCGTTCCTGTCGCTTGCGCCGCTCTTCCCGGTCGAGTCCGGCGTGGTAGGCCTGCGCGTCTATTCCGCGCGCACAGAGCAGCGCGGCGGTCTCCTCGGTAGCACGCCTTGTCGCCCGGTAGACGATCCCCGGCTCGCCACGATGTCGCTCGACGAAATGTGCGATCTGGCGGTCGGCCGCCTGCTTCGGCTCGACCCGATAGAAGATCTCCGGACGGTCGAAGCCGGCGCGGACGACCAGTGGCTCGTCAAGCGATAGCTGGGCTATCACGTCGTGCTGCACCGCACGGGTGGCCGTAGCAGTGAATGCCGCGATCGGCAGCGACGGGAAAAGCCCGCGCAGTGAGCCGAGTGCACGGTAGTCGGGGCGAAACTCATGTCCCCATTCGGAGATACAGTGCGCTTCGTCGATCGCGATTCGTCTCACATCGAAGCGGGTGAGTGCCGAGCGAAACGAGTCGAGGGCGAGACGTTCCGGCGAAACGTACAGCAGCGAGATCTCGCCGGCGGTAAGCTCCCGGAAGGTCGCGCGCGACTTCTCCTCGTCGAGGGTGCTGTTCAGACAGGCGGCCGCGACCCCGTTGGCACAGGCCGCGTCGACCTGATCCTTCATGAGGGCGATCAGTGGACTGACTACGAGAGTAAGTCCCTCGCCGGCAACGGCGGGCAACTGATAACAGAGCGACTTGCCTCCACCGGTCGGAAGGGCGGCGAACAGATCGCGGCCGGCGAGGAACGCCTCCACGATCTCTCTCTGGTAGGGGCGAAAGGCGTCGAATCCGAATTGCCGCTTCAGAACCGTTAACAGATCACTCATCTCTCGATCCGCTGCTCGATAGCTCCGCTTCCGCCGACCCCGGGGGAGCGGAGCGAACCGGCCGAGCAGACGTGCGTTGCCGCTCCTGGTACTCCGCGGCGCCGGTGAACCCGAAGTGCAAGTGTATGTGGCGATCGCTCACATCGTCGGGCAGGCCTGCTTTTGCAAGACGCTCGAAGAACCGAACACCGGATGCCTCGGCTGTCGCCTCGCCGACCGGCACAATCGGAGGACGGTCGTCGGAGCATCCCTTCCCCCCCCGGCAGTCTATGAACACCGGCACGGTCACCAAAGAGCGCCCCGATTCGATTTCCGCGGTAAGCGACGACGGTGTGCCGAGCACCGTGCGCGCCGGGGTTGCCGGCGACTGCTCGCGTGCCACCACCACGAGCGGACCGGTCCGGCAGCCGCAGCCCTCGCCTTCACCGGTGGTACCGTCGGTGCGCTCGGCAGCCCGGTTTGCGCCGCTCATCAGTACCGGTCGTGCCTCTTCCGGCAGCAACCATACCGCCCCGCAACCGGTATGGCTGCGCACGAGCACGGCGTAGGCGGCGAGCAGTGCGGCAGCATCGGGGCCGAGACACGCGTCGTCGGCACAGAGCACCGGATGCAGCACCATGAGCGTCGCCGGCGAAAGCGTTGCGCGCAACTGCGAGAGCGACAGCTCGTCTATCGTGAGCCATGCAAGATGTCGGCCGAGCGCTCGATCGAAACGCGCGATCGCTCGAAGCGTTCGGTAGCTGAGTACCGGCCGGCGCAACGAGGGACGCCGCGGGGGCTTCGGCCCACCGCCGCGCCGTCCGCCCAACGCAAGGCGCCGTCGATTCCGGCGAAGCAAATGCCGATACACCCCCTCGCACACCGTCCAGATATACGAATTGGGGTCGAACGCTTCGGCCGGCCACGGGACCGACCGGCGGAAGTCGAACGTATTGAGCGTGAAGTACCGAAACGACCGGTTCAGCTGTCGGGTCTCCCGCCGCAACATATGCGCCCGCTTTTTCGCGCGTTGCCCGGATGCGCGCCACGTTCTCCCGTTGTGCTCGAGCAACCGACCGAGGCGAAACCAGAAGTGCTGCGGGCCGAGATAGAAAAGATACGGCGGCTTATCGACCGGATAGGCGGCGAAAAAGCGGGTAATCCCGTCGCGGGCGACCTCGATCGTCATGCAGCGATCGAGACCCGCGGTCGCATGGCGAATCGGAACGCGTGTGGCCGCGCCGTCTTGCACCTCGACCGAAGGCCGGGCGCGGGCGTCCGCCCGTACGTGGGCCGCAGGCCGCTCGCCGGCCCCAACCGGCGCCCCCACCGCCCGACCATCGCCGGCAAAAAGCGCGTCGAGTATAAACGCGGACACCACATCGCACGGCACGATATCCGCACGAGTGTCCGCGTGTCCGAGCAGGGAGCGCAGATTGCCGGTGCCGACCATCGTCACGAAGGCGGCGAACGCCGCGCGGCTGTCGATCCAGCCCGGGAATGGGTGTTCGAGACAGGCGGAGATGATGCTCGGCCTGACGATCGTCACCGGGAGATCAGAGTAGTGGCGACTGATGAGGTGTTCGGCGACACACTTCGTCAGCGTGTACGTATTCGGGTGTCCACTCTCGGCGAGGAGTTGCTGCTCATCGACCGATTCGGCGCGAACCGCGCGCAAGATCTCGTCCGGGTCAACCGGCAGCGGCGAGAGCCGCTCGTGCACCGGCTTGCCCTCGCTGTGCGGAGTGACGTACGCGGTCGAGACACTCACCGCACTCTGCAGGCGCGGCAACTCACGCAACAGGTTCATGAGATTCAGCGTGGCCACGACATTCGCCTGTATCGCCTCCTGAATCGGGAGCTCGAACTCGATCGATGCGGCGCAGTGGATTGCGTGCGTAACCCGTTCGCGGAGAGCGGCGAGATCGCCGTCGTCGAGCCCGCAGCCCGATTCAGCGAGGTCACCTTCGACGACGTGTAACCGGTCGCGCCAATCGCCCTCGAGCAACGAGAAACACGGGGAGCTGCAGAGGCTTTCGAGCCGGCGCGCGGCGTCGGCCGACCGCTTGCGACGGATCAACAGCGTCACCGTCGCCGATCGGTTGCGCCGAAGCACTTCCTCGAGCACCACCTTGCCGAGGAAACCGGTGGCGCCGGTTATCAGGATATGGGGAGATTTGATGGTAGCACGTGCGGCATCGGGCATCCGGAGCTTGCGTCTCCCTCACCCCTTCGGTGCGAGCAGTCCGTTGCCCGCTGCGAACACATTCTTCGGATCGATCGCCTTCTTGAGTTGGAGAATCAGTTTCCCTCCCGACTGCGAGACGATGCGATCGGCAAACGGCGCTCTGATCTTCCCGATTCCATGATGGTGCGAGAGCGTCCCACCGGAGGCAAGCACCTCATCGCGCGCCGCCCGCTCGAGCTCGGAAAAGACCTCGCTCGGCCGCTCGAATCCTTTCGAGTAGATCGCGAGATAAAAGTACACGCACGCACCGCTCGGGTAGACCTGTGTAACCCGGCAGGTCACGTACGGGCGCCCCGGAAGCCCCCGCGCCGAGTGCTCGGCGTAGACGCGCTCCTTGACCCGGCCGCACATCTCCTCGAGATCGCTCCAGGCAACCGAGGTCTCGAACGACTCGGCGACGATGTGGTAGCGCATGATGAAGTCACGGATATAGGCGATCGCGAACGTCATCGCATAGCCCCGCTTGCCGTTCTCCGCACCGGCCTGCATCCCGTGATGCCGGCGGATGAGCGGCCGGAGCTTGCGCTGGTGTGCGGCCACTTCGTCTTTGCGCCCTTCGAAGACCAGCGTGCAGGCGACCATCCGCTCCGGGTCGAACCGCTTAACGCGGGTGACGATCCACTTCTGCAAACGACTCTTCAATCGCTTCAGGCCGGTCGAGGCGGGCTTCAGCGCCTGGCTGAACTGGAACTGCATATTGTCGACGAGACGGACACTCGCCGGCTCGAGCTGTGCGCGCGTGAGCTCATGCATGAACGCCACACCGTCTTCGAAGGAGTGAAAGAGGATCGAGTCGAAGCGCTGCTCCTCCGGAAGGGGGAAGATGCGCACGACCGCGCTGGTGATGATTCCGAAATCACCCTCGGAGCCGAAGAGCAGCGTGCGCAGATCCGGACCGACGCTTTCGCGCGGGCCGACATGTTCACGACGCAGCACACCGTCGGGAAGCACGGCGGTCAGGTCCTCGACGAGATCCTCTATGTTCCCGTAGCGGTTTTTCTTCATGCCGCTTGCGTTCGTGGCGATATACCCGCCGAGGGTCGCGAACTCGACGCTGTCCGGCTCGTGGCCGATCGTGAAGCCGTGCGGGGCGAGCGTCTTCTGGATATACCGCCCTACCGCGCCCGCCTCGATACAGGCGGTATGATTCACCGGATCGATCCATCGCACGCGATTCATGCGGGCGAGGTCGACCGAGATGATGGTTCTCCGCTCGCCGACCGGGCAGCTGAGTGCCTCGGAAACGTTCGTCCCACCGCCGTACGGGATGATAGCCGCGTTCGCCGAGGTCGCCGCCTCCACGATACGCTGCACCTCCTCTTCACTCTCCGGGTAGACGACGACATCCGGGATCCGTTTCAGCTCCCCGTAGCGGATCGCCCACATATCCTCCTGCGTATGTCCGTGTCCGTGGCGCAATCGGATCTCATCGTCGTATACGATCTGGTCGCCTCGCAGCGCCGCCTCTAGGGCGGAGCGGACCTTGCGACCGACGTTCGGCTCCGGGGCAGGCGGTGGATAGTGCGGGGTGTGAACATCACTCAGGTCCAGATCGACCTGGAGAATGCTTCGAATCCACGGTATGAGGGAGGGAAGCTCCTGCCCCGAGAGCGGATATCGCGACCCGCGCATGCGCACGTGACCGTTTTCGGTAATCTCGAAACCGGAATCACGAAACCCCCACGCATCAAGCGACTCTTCCTCGGAAGCGTCGGGCACGACGCTCTGCGGCACGATCCGATGGTTTTCAGCCATGGACCGAATACTAGGTAGTCGGCACTCGAACGTCAAGGCAATGTTCGTTTCGGACTTGAAGGTCGGCGCCGATCTCGATAACGTTATATGCTTAAGGAGGTGATGCCTTTGTATATCAAGAAAGCATCCATTCTACTTGTTCTTTTTTTCTTTGCCGTTGCATCGGGGTTCGCCGCCGGAGAGGCGGAAGAGGCCGAGGAGCCGACACTCGTACGGTTCGTGGAGGTTGGATGGCTCGACATCGAAGCGACCACCGCCATGACCCGGCTCGTGCTCGAATCGCTCGGTTATGAGACGACCTCCGAAGTCGTCTCCGTTCCGGTCGCCTATCAGGCGCTCGCGTCCGGCGATGCCGATGTCTTTCTCGGAAACTGGATGCCGTCGATGGCCTCGATATCCGATCCGCACATCGAGGAGGGAACGGTCGACCGGGTGACCGATAACCTGCAGGGTGCGAAATACACCCTCGCCGTACCTCAGTATGTGTATGACGCCGGCGTTACGAGCGTCGCCGATCTCGCGGATCACGAGGAAGAGTTCGGCGAGGAGATCTACGGCATCGAAGCGGGCAACGACGGAAACCTGCTGATCGAGGCGATGATCGACGACGATGCGTTCGGTCTCGGCGGCTGGGAGCTGGTCGAATCGAGCGAAGCCGGTATGCTCAGCGAGGTCGGAAGCCGGACTCGCAACGATGAGTGGATCGTCTTCCTCGGCTGGGCGCCGCATCCGATGAACACCGTCTACGAGATCGACTATCTCGCCGACGCCGACGACTATTTCGGCCCCGATTACGGAGCAGCCACCGTCTACACCAACGTGCGGGCAGGTTACACCGAGGAGGCGCCGAATATGGGACGTTTTCTGGAGAACCTGCAGTTCGATCTCGAGATGGAGAACGAGCTCATGTTGATGATCGACGAGGGAATGTCCGGGGAGGATGCCGCTCGCGAATGGCTACAGGATAATCCCGGCGTTCTCGATGCGTGGCTCGACGGCGTGACCGCCGTCGACGGTAGCCCGGGACTCGAAACCGTCCGCACCGCGCTCGGAATAGACTGAATCACCATGGCTCGGAACCTCGGAACGGTCGCTGTGGGACTTGCCGGAGGCGCGGCGAAAGGGCTCGGCAACCTCGGCGCACTCAAGGCGCTCGAGGAGCGCGGAATAAAGCCCGCCTATATCGCCGGCACGAGTGCCGGAGCGCTGGTAGGCGGCCTGTACGCGGCGGGGAAGAGTGTATCCGAGCTGGAAGAGCTGCTGTCCGGGCTCGGTCACACGGAGATCATGAAACTGATCGACCTGACATGGGCGCGCGGCAGCATCGTCGCCGGCCGGAATGTGGAGGAGTTAATCCGCGATCTGGTCGGCGATATCCAAATCGAAGATCTGCCGATTCCGTTCACCGCGACCGCGGTCGATATCACCACCGGCGAAGGCTACCATCTCAACGAAGGATCGCTCGTCGACGCGATTCGCGCGAGCATATCGGTACCGGGTGTGTTCGAACCGGTCGCCGCCAACGGCGGCTACCTGGTCGACGGCGGAGTACGGATGAATATGCCGCTGGAGGCGCTGCACCGATATCGCCCGGATACGCTGATCGGCATCAACATCCGCCCGAGAACGGCCGCAACCTACGACTGGAAGCTCACCCGAATCGATCGCGAACCGGTCGACGACACATCGCTCTGGGAGCGGCTGACGAGCCGGCTGATGAAACGCGATTCGGACGCGAACGGCGAGAAGATCGCCGCCGGACGCTTTCGTTCGCGAAAGCGCAACGGGGAGAACAGCGCCCCCGGAACCGCCTATCTCTTCTCCCGCGTATTCGAACTTGTGATGTACGAAGCGTCGCAGGCGGAAGTCGAACGTGCGGCGCCCGATCTGGTCGTAGATATCGACATGGAGGAGATCGAGGTCTGGGAGTTCTGGCGCGGTCTCGAGGCGGTGGAGCTCGGCTATCGACAGACCGGCGAGGCGCTCGATCGCTTTCTCGCCAAACACGGTCCGACCGACTGGTGGCGCACCAGGGCGCGCAGGATGGCGCGGCGGGTGTGAAGCAGCCGGCGACCTCCGCCGCCACTTTCGCCTTTCGCTACCGGGCCCGGAAACAGTCGGCGAGGTGATCGTCGACTATTCCCGTTGCCTGTAGATGCGCATAGATCATCGTCGAGCCGACGAAGGTGAACCCGCGGCTGCGCAGATCGGAGCTCACCGCATCGGAGAGATCGGTACGGGCGGGGACGTCGCCGAGAATCTTCGGGCGATTCACCAGCGGCCTTCCATCGACGAAACTCCAGATATACCGATCGAACGAGCCGAACTCCTCGGCGACTCTCAGAAAAGCGCGCGCGTTCGTTCGCGCCGCTGCGATCTTCGCCCGGTTGCGAATCACGCCGGGATCGGTCCGGATCTCCTCGAGCGTCTCATCGCTGAAGCCGGCGACAACCTCGGGGCGAAATCCGTCGAAGCGTTGGCGAAAGCGCGGGCGCTTTCGAAGCACGGTCAGCCAGCTCAATCCGGCCTGGAACGCTTCCAGCACGAGAAACTCGAAGTGGACCCGGTCGTCGTGCACCGGCGTTCCCCACTCCTCGTCGTGGTAGCGCTCGTAGAGCGCATCGCCCTTACACCACGGACAGCGCGGAAGAGCGTCCTCGCCGTGGTAGACACGTAATCCGTGCTCGGTCACTCCCACCTCCTACACGCGCGCGGCGTACTGCGTGTAAAGCAGCTTCGCGTATGCGCCGTCGCGGTCGACCAGCTCGGGATGGGAGCCGACCTCGATGATCCGCCCGTCCTTCATCACGATGATCCGGTCGGCACCGCGAATCGTGGCAAGGCGGTGGGCGATCACAAACGTCGTCCTGCCGTGACTCAACTCGTCCATCGCCTTCTGGACGAGTGCCTCGGTATTCGAGTCGAGATAGCTGCTCGCCTCGTCGAGTATGAGAATGCTCGGGTCGCGCAGTAGCGCGCGAGCGAATGCGAGCAGCTGTTTCTGCCCGAGCGAAAGGCTCGAACCGCGTTCTCCGATTTCGGTCCGGTAACCGTCGGGCATCGCCTCGATCATCTCGTGAATACCCATTCGCTTCGCGACCTCGCGAACCTCTTCGTCGGAGGCATCCGGACGACCGAAGCGGATGTTCT
>PUOG01000040.1 GCA_003552745.1 Spirochaetaceae bacterium | reverse complement strand
GACGTTATTGTCGTCGGGATCGTGCTTGTGGTGCTTGCCGTTTACCGGCAAATGGACCGCAACAATCGATCACTGGAGAAGGTGAAGCGTTTTGCCGACAAGGTGCAGAGCGATATCGATAATCTTGTTGCAGAGCGTGTTACTGCGCTTCGTGACGTAGCGATAGAAGTCGACGTCAATCAGAAGACCTCAAGGGAAATCCTCAAACGACTCAATGAAGCGGAGCGGGAGCTGCTCAACCGCACCGAACATGTCGAGTCTATCGGCGAGCGAATCGACGCGTACGACCGGGCCTTGGGCGATCTCGATACACGCACGGCGCAAGCGCAGGAGGGGATCCGCCGCATTCAGAATGAGTCCGACTACATCGACAGCGTCGGGAAGCGTGTCAAGGCGTCACAGGAACGTGTCAAGGAGATTGAGACACGCCTTGCGGAGACCGAGGCGCGCTTTGAGGAGCACAACCGAAGCGCCCTCGAGAACACACGGGAGCAATTGCTGAGGGATGTTCGCGAGACGGTCTCGGATATGGAGCAACGTGCTGCCGAAACCGAGGAGCGTGTGACAGCTACACTTGAGGTGCTTGACGATCGCGTCGATTCCGGGAAGCGGCACATCGAGAGTGCTGCCTCCGAAGTCGAGCAGAGCGCTTCGGATGTGATTACACGCGCGGCCGAACGCCTTGAGTCGCTACGCAGCGAAACCGAGGCCGAAATAGACGAACTGGAGAGAACGACGCGAGAACGGTTTGAAGCGCTTGCGGAGCAGGGCGAAAAGCTGACTTCAGCATCGCTCGAAAAGCTTCGCGCTCACATCGAGCAACGAACCAGGGAAAGTGCTGCCGCATTGCGCAACAACCTGGCAGAACGTGAGTCACAGCTGAGCGCGGAGCTCGAAGGAGAGCTCACCCGGACACGCGCCGAGCTGACCGAGCGAATCAGCGCCGATCGCGAGCATCTGGCGTCGGACTTCGACGAACGACTCGGTGAGCTTCAGGTGGAAACCGGAAACCGGATGCAGAGTATCTCCGAGCGGCTTTCGGAGCTCGTCCGCACGGTGAACGAAACCGAGTCTGAGACCAGCGACCGGCTGCAAACGCTGTTTCGACAGACAACCGAGTCTTACGATCAGTGGCGCGAGGAGGTTATGTCGCGCCTCGAAGCCGCCCAGAACGAGATCAACGAACAGCTGGAAACGGTCGAGCAGAGTAGACGTCGAGTTAACGAAACGGCCTCGGAGGTCACACGCATATCCGAGCACACGGATAGTCGCCTTGAGAGTCAGCGCAACGAATTCGATACGCAGCTCGACGAAAAAATCGAGAGGTGGCGAGCTGAGTTCGAAAACAAGATCAGCGGCGCGGCGGACTCACTATACGAGGGCCTCGAAGAGCGGCTCAACGAATCCAACGATGCACTCAACGGGCGATTGGAACGACTCGAGGCGGCGGCGAACGAAATGGCGGACTTCGAATCAGCCATTCGTGAGAGCATGCAACAGCTCGCATCCCGGCTCGAATCTGAACTCAAAGAAACGGGGGAGTCTCTGAGGTCGAAGCGAGAGGATGACCTTGCACGAGCTGAATCCGAGACCCAGAGAATCCAGGCAACCATGGAGGAGCTTGACGCGGAGTTGCAGCGACTGAAGGCAAGTGCCTACGAGAATGTGAACGAGAAACTCAAAGTCTTTGAGGATGAATTCTTCACCGACTTGAGGAATCGTAGCGTCTCGATGGATCGCAAACTCGAAGAATGGCAGAACTCGATGCACCAGCAGCTGAGATCACTCGCCGAGGAAGCTGGACAGGAGCGAGCGGAGCTCGAGCGTCGTTACACGGAAGATTTCGAGGAGCAGCTGTCAGAACGCGATCGGACGTTCCGCAATAACATCGATGATCGTCTGCAGTCGCTGGAGCACGAAACGGCCGAGAAGCAGGCAGCGATCTCCGAAAAGGTTCGTGAGGCGGAGCAGACTCTTGGTGATCTCACGAATCGTGTCGAGCAGCGGCTCACGGAAGTCGATGGGGCAACCGAGAAACGTTTGCAGACGGTGGAGTCACGTGTGGGCGAAATCGGTGAGCGCGCGGAGATGGTGGCGCGTCGTGTAGACGAACGCGCCGAAGACGCTGTCGAACAGTTCCGTGCGGATACCGCTTCGTTCCGCGAGGAAGTCGAGCAGAGCAGGAAGCAGGTAGAACTGGAAGGCGAACGGAAGCTTCAAGAGCTTCGACTCGCTATACAGGAAGCAGGGGATACCGTCCGCGATCAACGTGCCGAGTTACTCGGAACAGTCCAGCGGGATGCAGAACAGCTCCGAAAGGAAATCGACGATCTCAACCATGCGACGGAGGAGTTCGTCGAGCATACTCGTGCCTTCAACCGCGCCGATGAGTTGAAAGAAAGCCTTGACGCAGAGATCGAGCGGCTTTCGAACGACCTCGACCGTGTTTACGAGAGACGTGAGGCGGTTGACCGGCTAAACAGTGAAGTCTCGGCGATTCGTAGCATGGTCGACGATACCCAGAGCCGGCTTAACGGCTTCATGCAGGAGAAGCGGCGGATCGATTCGATCGAAGAGGACTATTCAAAGTTGCTGAATCTGTCGGAGGCGGTGGAGTCAAAGCTGGCTCAAGTTACCGGATCAAACGATACGCTACAGGATCTGCAGGTCAGGCTTAGGAAAGTCGAGCAGCTCCGGGATCAGGTCGACCACGGGTTCGCCCGGCTTGAGAAGAAGCAGAATGTGCTTAACGCGACCGCCGAGTCGATTGACAAGAGCTTCAACGAAATCGAGCAGCTGGAAAATCGTGTGCAAACGCTTCATTCGGAGGTCGAGTCGTTGCCCAGGGAGCTGTCGGACGTGCGCAGTCAGATTCAGGAGCTTGCTCAAGGCAAGGAAGATGCCGATCATGCGGTCGAGCAGCTGAGTCGATTGGAGGATTTGATCCAGGACACCGAGAGCCGGATGGAGGAACTCCAGAAGGCGCGTGAGTGGCTTGCACGGACCGAAACCCGTCTTCAGGAGGTTGGTGAAGAGGCGAAAGAACAGGTCAAGCTTCTCGGCACGATCCTGAAGCAGAGCGGCAAGGAGAAAGCGTCGGACGCAGGGGCTCCTCCGACAAGCGTTCGGGATACCGTAACGAAACTCGCACGGCAGGGCTGGAAGGCGGATGAGATTGCCCGGGCTACGAAACTGAGTCTCGGTGAGGTCGAGCTGATTCTCGAAATGCCGAGGAAGTAGTGCGATCGGCGGGTACATCGGCGGGCTTCGGGCGTTTACTCCGGGCCCGGCCGACCTTGCACTTCGTTTGGTCTCTCTGCGTTACAGCATCTACACTCATTCACTTGACCCCGACTCCGGCGGTTGGCTACATTATGACGAGCACCCTGGTATTTCCCAGCACAGAGCATTTATATAGAGGAATCCATGTCACAGCCGAAGGATCAGCAGAGCGAAATTCGCGATGCTTACGAAGAAAAGACAATAGAAGAAACGGAAACGGACGACGAACAGGTCGCTTCCGGTGCGGATCAGCCCGACGATGGGAACGATGATGCCACGCCGGCGGATGTGGACCGAATCGCGGAGCTTGAGGCGCGGATTTCCGCTCTCGAGTCCGAGAATAGCGACTTGAAAGAACAGATTCTGCGCAAACAAGCGGATTTCGAGAACTTTCGAAAGCGGATGCAGCGCGAAAAGGAAGAGTCTGCGCGATTTGCGAATAAGCAGCTGCTGCTTGACATCCTTCCGGTAATTGATGATTTTGAGAGAGCAATTCAGTCCGCTGACGAGTCGAAGGACTTCAATGCATTCCACGACGGGATCACGCTTATCGAAAAGCAGTTCACGGGGATGCTTGAACGAAAATGGGGTCTGAAGCGATTCGACGCGGAAGGAGAGGATTTCGATCCTCAATGTCATGAGGCTGTCGCTGCGGAAACGGATCCGAATACGGACACGCCGAGAGTCCTCGAGGCGTTCCAGAAAGGGTATCTTCTCCATGATAAGGTACTGCGGTCTGCCAAGGTGAAAGTAACCATGCCGGGAGGAACGGCCGAGGAGCAGCAGTCGCAGCCGGACGGAGATGCCGAATCGGAGCCGGCTTCCGGTGACGGTGGCGCGGAATAGATCAAACTCGGAACTCGAAAGGAGCAGTCAGGGATGGGTAGAATAATCGGTATCGACCTCGGAACAACGAACTCGTGCGTCGCGATCATGGAAGGCGGCGAGCCGACGGTTATACAGAACGCCGAGGGCCAGCGTACGACGCCGTCGATGGTCGCGTATACCTCGAAGGGCGAAAGGCTCGTTGGACAACCTGCAAAGAACCAGGTCGTGACGAACCCCGAATATACCGTGTATTCGATCAAGCGATTCATGGGACGCCGATTCGATGAGGTAAAGGAAGAGATCGGAATGGTCTCTTACAAGGTCGAGAAGGACAACAACGGCGGACTGAGTATAGACGTCGGCGATAAGAAACTCTCTCCACCCGAGATATCCGCGGCGGTGCTTCAGAAGATGAAGGAGACCGCGGAGGACTATCTCGGTGAATCGGTCACCGAGGCGGTTATTACCGTACCCGCCTACTTCAACGACTCGCAGCGGCAGGCAACGAAAGATGCGGGGCGTATCGCCGGACTCGAGGTAAAGCGGATCGTGAATGAGCCGACCGCGGCAGCGCTCGCATACGGGTTCGGGAAGGAAAAGAATGAAGAGCGTATTGCTGTATACGATCTCGGAGGTGGAACGTTCGACATATCGATACTCGAGCTCGGCGACGGCGTTTTCGAGGTAAAGAGTACGAACGGCGATACCCATCTCGGCGGGGATAACTTCGATCAACAGGTCATCGACTGGCTCGTCGATAACTTCAAGAACGATTACGGGATTGACCTTTCGAAGGATCGCATGGCGCTGCAGCGGCTTCGCGAGGCTGCCGAGAAGGCTAAGAAGGAGCTTTCCAGTACTCAGAGTACCGAGATAAACCTGCCGTTTATCACGGCGGATAACTCCGGGCCGAAACATCTACAGTACTCGTTGAGCCGTTCGAAGTTCGAGCAGATGGTCGGGGACCTCGTGAACAAAACCAAGGGTCCGTGCCAGAGTGCTTTGAAGGATGCGGGTGTCAGCGCATCGGATATTGATGCGGTCATTCTTGTCGGTGGGTCAACTCGAATTCCTGCCGTTCAGCGGCTGGTGAAGGATCTCTTCGGACGCGATCCAAATAAGGGAGTCAATCCGGACGAGGTCGTTGCCGTCGGAGCAGCGATTCAGGGAGGTATCCTCGGTGGTGACGTGAAGGATGTCCTTCTGCTCGATGTCACACCGCTTTCTCTCGGGATCGAGACGCTCGGCGGAGTGTTCACGAAACTCATCGAACGGAATACGACGATCCCGACACGGAAGAGTCAGATCTTTTCCACGGCCGCCGATAACCAGACCGCCGTTAGTATTCACGTCCTTCAGGGCGAGCGAGAAATGGCAAGCCAGAACCGAACTCTCGGTCGGTTTGATCTCGTCGGAATACCTCCGGCACCGAGAGGAGTTCCGCAGATCGAGGTCAGCTTCGATATCGATGCGAACGGAATCGTGCATGTTTCGGCGAAGGACCTCGGAACCGGCAAAGAGCAAAAGATCCGGATCGAATCGAGTTCCGGGCTCTCCGAAGACGAAATCAACCGCATGGTCAAGGACGCCGAAGCGCACGCCGAAGACGATCGCAAGGCGAAAGAGGCCGCCGAGGCGCGCAACGAGGCAGACAGCCTGATCTACTCGACCGAAAAGAGCTTGAGCGACTACGGAGACAAGATCAGCGACGCGGATCGGCAACAGATCAACGAGGCGATCAGTGCCCTGCGAAGCTCGCTCGACAGCGGCGATCCTGACGATATCAAAGCAAAGAGCGAAGCGCTCAAACAGGCTTCCCACAAGCTCGCCGAAGAGGTCTACAAGCAGAGCGCCGCTTCTCAGCAGTCCGAGACGGACCCCGACGGCGGAAGTGACCAGACGGGTGGCAACGGACAGAGCGAAGGTGCAGAGAGTGCCGACAGCGAGAATGTGGAAGACGTTGACTATGAGGTAGTCGACGAGGAAGAGAAGCAATAGGCAGAGGTCGGATGGCATCCGTGGCAAAACGGGACTATTACGAGGTGCTCGGACTGAGTAAGGGAGCGAGTACCGAAGAGATAAAAAAGGCGTACCGAAAGCTCGCGGTTCAATATCATCCCGATCGAAATCCCGGCGATCGGCACGCCGAGGAAGCGTTCAAGGAAGCAACCGAGGCGTACGAGGTTCTCGCGGACGAAGATCGACGGCGCGCCTACGATCAGTTTGGCTTTGCCGGTGTCGAAGGAATGGGCAACGGCGGCGGCGCCGGTGCCCACGACTTCGGTGACATCTTCTCCGACTTCTCCGACATCTTCGATACCTTCTTCGGCGGTGGTGGTCGCCGCTCCGGGCGAAGCGGTGCTTCACGCGGAGGTGTCCGCCGTGGTTCCGATCTTCGCTACGACGTCGATCTCTCGTTCGAAGAGGCAGCTTTCGGGAAAGAGTTGGAGATCGAGTTCGACCGACGCACGGCATGTGACGAATGCGGTGGCTCCGGCGCCGAGGGAACAGGCGGGCAGAGGACCTGCGATACCTGCGGCGGCATGGGGCAGGTCAGGCGAAGCTCCGGTTTCTTCTCGATCGCGACCACCTGTCCGACTTGTAACGGAGAGGGGCAGGTCATCGAGAACCCGTGTCGGGTCTGCCGTGGAAGCGGCGTGAAGAAGCAAAAGCGCGAGTTGAGCGTCAAGATTCCACCCGGTATAGACAGCGGTAAGCGCATCAATATACCGGGGGAGGGTGATGCAGGTCCGAACGGCGGGCCGTTCGGCGACTTGTATGTCTTTGTGCGTGTCCGGCCGCATAAGTACTTCGAGCGCGAAGGAAACGATGTCTACTGTGTCATCCCGATCAGCATCACGCAAGCGGCTCTCGGTGGTGAGATCAACGTTCCAACACTCGATAAGAAACGCGTTCGAGTTAAGATTCCGAGCGGCACGCAGAACGGCAAGATTCTGCGTCTGAAGGGCGAGGGCATTCCGCACCTGAACTCCGCGAATCGCCGGGGTGACATGTATGTGCGAGTTCACGTACAAGTGCCGGAGAAGCTCAGTGGCAAGGCGAAGTCGCTACTGAAGGAGTTGTCAAAGGTCGAGGGCGAAGTCTCCGATCCCGAACCGGTGCGGCTTTCGCAACTCAAGTAGTAACACGTTTAACAGCGATCGGTGTTGCGACGATACTCTCTAATGGAGGTGTTGTCTGCCCATGCAAGTCTTGCGTATCGTCGTCACGGTTGTTCTAGTTCTGGTTGTTACGTTCGCTTCTCTCACTGCTCAGGAGCCACCGGAGGTGCTCGATGAGCCTTCCGAAGACGCGCCTGACTATGCAGTCGACCTCGACGAGTATGATCCACCCGACAGACCAATCTTCTCGGCATCGGATATGGGTGATGAGTGGGAACTCTTCGACATGAACGACGATGGCCGGTACGACTATGCGGTGATAGTCGACCAGAGTAATCGATTGGTGCGTGCCGCAATGGATTACTCGGGCGACGGTTGGTTCGACAATTTCTACTACTACGATCGTGGTGCTTTGAAGTTGCACGAAATCGATACGAACGGTGACCGTGCCGTCGACGTGCGAATTTTCGTCGCTGACGGTGAGTTCATCTCACGATACGAGCAGGACACGAATCACGACGGTACGAAAGACCGGGTGGAGGAGTATGGCGAGGAATGAGTGGGTAACCGCTTTCCACGCCATTGAAGGGTACCTCGAAAGCGATCCATCCGGTGAGCTGCTGCTGGAAGAGGGCCACCCTCGCACCGATTCGCTTGCCGCACAAGCTCGTCGCTGCGGCCGGGTCCGGATAACAGAGGTTTCGCGCTCGAAGCTTCGCAGCCGCACCGGAATACCGAACGCCCGGATCGCGGCATTTCGGCTAAAAGGAAGCGATCCGCGTAAAGGCGGAGCAAGTTTCGAGTTGAGCTCGCTTTTCGACGCGGCTCCAGGAAGCGTGGTGGTTGCCCTCGATCAGATCACCGATCCGCACAACGTTGGTGCGATTATTCGGAGCGCCGATCGTTTCGGAGTGCGTGCGGTGATCTATCCGTCACGCGGTGCCCCTTCGATCGGCGAAACAGTCATGCAGGCGAGCGCCGGAACCGCAGGACATATTGACCACGGTCCGGTCGTCAATCTGGCGCGCAGTCTGCGGAGTCTCGCAGAGGCAGGTTACTGGGTGTATGGTACCGGCTCCACCGGGCGAGATATCAGGTCTGCAGTCATAAACTTCCCCGCCGTAATCGTAGTCGGCAGCGAGGGGAAAGGAGTGCGTCCGGCGGTGCGTTCTGCTTGCGACGAGTTGCTCTCGATACCCGGGGGAGGATTCGCAGACAGCTTGAACGTCTCGGTTGCCGCCGGTGTCGTTCTCTATGAACTTTTCCGCCGCCTCCATTAGGAGCCGAATACCCGAGCGGCGATGTCGCTCCGACACCAGGCTCCGTCAAAGTGTATGCTTTCAGCTAACTCGTACGCCCCCGTTCGGGCGCGAAAGACGTCGGTGTCTCTACAGACGCATGTAAAGCAGCGCCCACCCACGGTAACGAGGTGTGAGTGTTCGTTCAGTTCAGTGCCGGAGTGGAAGATGAGCCGGTCCAATGAGCGCGGAGTTACGGTAGCACCTTCGACGTTGTCCATCGTGACGGGAGTGTTCTTCCGATAGGAATCCGGATAGCCGGCACTTGCCACTACGACCCCGACGGAAACCAGATCATCGGTTTCGATTCTGCAGCGGGAGATCGTGCCGTTGATCATCGCTTCGCATACATCCAGAATGTCGGCCCGAAGCAACGGCAATATGACCTGAGTTTCCGGATCACCGAATCGTACGTTGTATTCGAGGGTGTAAGGTCCGTTCTCGGTGAGCATCACTCCGATATAGAGCACTCCGGTATAGTCGAGCCCATCGTTGCGAAGACCTTCAATCGACGGTTCGATGATCGTGCGCTCCACCGCATCCCATGTTTCGTCGTCGATCCATGGTACCGGGGAAATCGAGCCCATACCGCCGGTATTCGACCCCGTTCCGCGCTCACCGGACTTCTTGTAGTCGGCGCACGGCGGCAATATACGGTGCCCGTTTCGATCGATCAGTGCGAACGCGCTCACCTCGATACCGTGCAGGCGCTCCTCAAGCAGAACCGGACCCGACTTGAGAGCGGTTTCCGCGAACGGAAGTGCCTCAGTGGCTGAGTCGAACTCGCGGACACCTTTTCCGGCGGCGAGCCCGTCCATTTTTACCACGACAGCTCCCGGGTTATCGGAGACAAACGTGCGAAGGTCCGATTCACTCTTTACGATCTTTGCGGCCGCTGTCGGCACGCCGTGGCGTTGCATGAACGCTTTCGCGAAGGCCTTGCTCGATTCGAGTCGAGCAGAGCTCGCCGGCGGCCCGATCGCCGCAATACCTCGATCGGCAAGTGCGCTCACGACATCGAGCGCGAGCGGCTCTTCGGGGCCGACAAAGACAAGCTCGATTTCGTGCCGCACAGCGGTTTCGACGACCGCATCAACATCGTTTGCGTCAATGCTTACATTCGTCCCGAGCTCGTCGGTGCCCGGATTACCAGGAGCACAGTAGAGACCGGTTATGCGGTTACTCCGGGCGAACTTCCACGCGAGTGCGTGTTCGCGCCCGCCTTTACCGAGAATAAGAACCTTCATCGTATCCCTCACTCCTCAGCTTCACGCAGTACCACTTTCGGATTGCGACGAGATCGCCATAACGGTTACGGCACCTCCAGTCTCGTCCAGTCCGGGATTACCTTCTCGAGTTGCGAGCGACTCACCACCGCTGAATCGCATGGTGCTGTGTTCGTGTTATCCAACAACGCTGTGACGACCACCGGATACACAGCGTGCTCTATTGCGTGAATGCGCTGCTCGAAATCGTTGAAATCTGTTACCGAGGCCTTCGAAAACGACACCTGAGCGATGGTAGGTCCGGTGTCAACTCCCTGATCTACCCAATGGATGCTCACTCCGGATCGGTCATCATCGGACTCCCAGCTTCGTTCGATCGCGTGCAACCCCGGATGTGCCGGAAGAAGGGACGGATGGATATTCACAATCCGCCCGACGAAATGGTCAACGAAGGACGGAGATAGGACACGCATGAAACCGGCAAGAACGATCAGATCTGCGCGTAGATTCGATATCGTCTCTGCGAGCTCACACTCGGCGTCCTCGCGCGCACGGTTTCGGTATCGAACGTGAATCGCGGTGTAGCCTGACTCCTGCGCCCAGGATACCACCCTGCTTTTTCGGCGGTCGCTGATGATCGCGGCGATTGTGTGTCGCCGCGGCAGCTGCCGTGCGATCGCGCGTGCGTTCGAACCCTTACCGCTTGCGAGAATGGCACAACTACTCACGCGTCACCGTTCCAATTCGGATTGCTTGGATACCGGCACGTTTCACGGCTCGGTCGAACTCGAGCGCACCCCCTCGCTCAACAACGATTGCGAGGCCGATCCCCATGTTGAACACGCGATGCATCTCGTCGTTCGAAACATGGCCGCGGTGTTGCACTTCATCGAAGATCGGCGGTACCGGCCAATCGTACGTCAGCTCGCAAGTGAGCCCCTCCGGAAGCACTCGGTCGATATTCGCCGCGAGTCCTCCACCGGTAATGTGTGCCGCCGCCGAAACTTCGGAAATCGTCCGAAACACGGTCCATTCCTCCGAATAGATGCGCGTAGGCGTCAACATCGAGTGCCAGATGGTCTCGGGCGCGTCTGCGAGTGCTCGGCGGGCGAGGGAGAACCCATTCGAGTGCAAGCCGCTCGATGCAACTCCGTAAATCGGGTCACCGGTCGCGATTCTCTCGTAGTCGGGAAGCATCCGGTCGCGCTCGACGATTCCGGTCACGAAACCGGCGAGATCGAACTGCCCGGATCCATAGACATCGGGCATCTCGGCGGTCTCGCCACCGACTAGTGGGCATCCTGCCTGTTCGCATCCTCTTACGATACCGTCGATGATTTCGCGCAACGGAGTTTCGGAGAGAGAACCGCATGCGATGTAGTCGAGGAACTGTAGCGGCTTTGCCCCGCACACCAGCAGATCGTTCACACACATAGCGACGAGGTCGACTCCGAGCGTCGAATAGACACCAACCCTGGCGGCGACAAGGAGTTTCGTTCCGACGCCGTCGGTTGACGAGAGCAGGATCGGTTTCTCGTACGCGCTCAGGTCGAGTGCGGTCCCCCCGGCAAATCCACCGATGCCGGGCGATATCGAGGGGGAGTCGACCGACCGGATATATTCGGCGAAGGCGTCTCCCGAGCAAATATCTACGCCGGCGCTCTTGTAGTCCATATCCCTATCGCTCACCGCCGTCCAAAGCGGCATTCTGATCGGCTGCACGCACCGCGAGCGGTTCTTGCGCACTTCTCGGCATTGATCGGTCCTCTTTCCTGTCGCGCGGTTGCGGCTTTCGCTCCTCCGCCGTCAGCGGTACGGCAATCGGGTAGGCGCCGGTAAAACAGGCGTAGCAGTACCGATCAGGTCGGTCGAGCATGCCGCGAAGACGATCGAGGTCGAGAAATCGAACCGAGTCGGCACCGACATACTCGGCTATTTCTTCAGGATCGAGGCGGTTGGAGATCAGTTCTTTCCGTGTAGGGATATCGATTCCGAAGAAGCAGGGCCAGCGCAGCTCCGGTGAAGAAAGTCGGAGGTGAACCTCGCGGGCGCCTGCACGGTACAGCAGGCGAACGAGGCTACGCGCGGTGGTTCCACGCACGAGCGAATCGTCGACAAGAATGATGCGCCCGTCACGAATGACGTCTTCGACCGGATGCAGTTTCATCCGGACGGCCAGTTCACGCTCGGCTGTCGTCGGCATAATGAAGGATCGGCCGGCGTAATGGTTGCGCGTCAATCCGAAGTCGAAAGGCAGGCCCGCTTCTCGAGCATAACCGACCGCAGCGCTCGTGCCGCTATCGGGGACGGGAACTACGATGTCTCCGACCAGTCCTTCATCGGCGTCGGCCTGCGCGAGCGCTGCCCCCATGCGCCCGCGGGCGGCGTGTACGCCGTTGGCGAACACACGGGAATCGGGGCGAGCGAAGTAAATCAGCTCGAACACGCACTGTGCCGGCTGCACCGAATCCCGGCCGATATGGATCGTATGCTCTCCATCCTCATCGAGAAAGAGAACTTCCCCCGGCTCGAGCTCACGCATCTGACTGCAACCGAGTATTTCGAGTCCGCAGCTCTCACTTGCGATCACCCGCATGCCGTCCGTGCTCCCCACGAAAAGGGGACGAAAGCCGTGCGGGTCACGCACGGCGATCAACCGGTCGTTGTGAATAAGCAGCATCGTAAACGCTCCGGCGAGTCTCGAGAGCGTTTCGAGCAATGCCTCATCGAAGGTCCGGCACCGCGAGCGAGATATGAGGTGAAGCACCAGCTCGGTATCAGAGCTCGTCTGGAAGATCGCTCCTTCATCGACGAGTTCGTTCTTCAGCTGTTGGGCGTTCGAGATATTCCCGTTATGGGCGATCGCGATGTCGCCCTTGTTACAGCTGACGACCATCGGCTGAGCGTTTTCGAGTTTGTTTCCGCCATGGGTGCTATAGCGCACATGCCCTATTCCAACGCGGGTCATTCGGTCGCCGGAGAGATAGCGAGAAAGGACAGTCGAGACCATTCCCAGGTCCTTGTAGGCGACCGTCTTCCCATCCTTCCGGTATGCAATCCCGGCGCTCTCCTGGCCGCGATGCTGAAGGGAAAAGAGCGGGAAGAAGAGATGCCTTGGGATATTCCTTTCCTGGTCCGAGTATAATCCGGCTACGCCGCAGAAGTGGTGCAGGTCCCCATTTGCCACGATGTCCAGTGTATAGCACCGCGCGGAGACGAGGGTCAAGGACGGCACCGAAATGCAGCGCCGCCGCCCTCAGCGCCGCCGCCCCCAGCGCCGCCGCCTCCTATTTGGCGTCGATGCCGAAGAACCTGAGACTGTTCTGATAGAGGATTTCGGAAACCTCTTCGACCGGCTCGTCTCGCAGCTCAGCGATGAATCGCACGGTATCGGCGAGATACGACGGCTTGTTGCGCTTGCCTCGATGCGCGCTTGGAACCATAAACGGGCTCTCGGTCTCTACGAGCATCTGTTCGAGCGGCATGTTTCGCGCCGTTTCATGCAGATTGCGAGCGTTCCGATACGTTACATTCCCGGCGAACGAAATATACAGGTTCAGCTCGAGTGCGTTCTGTGCATACGACCAGTCTTCGCTGTAGCAGTGCAACACTCCACCACGTTCAGGCAGTTTCTCTTCGAGTATCTCGATGACATCTTGACCGGCTTCACGGTTGTGTATCACGACGGGATAGCCGAGTCGGTCGGCGAGTTCGAGTTGCCGTATGAAGAGTTCGATCTGGCTGTCCTTATCGCCGAATTTTCTGTAGTAGTCGAGTCCGATTTCACCGATTGCGACGACACGGTCGAGCGCAGCACCCTCTTCGATCTTGGATTCCCAATCGCGCCCCGGATTCGTCACTTCGGACGGCGAGACACCGATGCTGAAGTATACGTTCGAGGCGGTTCGCAGATTCTCGTGTACCTCGAAGAAATCGTGCAGATTGTTACAAATGCTGAGAATCCCGCGGACGCCCTCCTGTTGGGCCTCTTTCACGATGATAAGCTGTTCAATCGGGTCTTCATTTATCAACCCGATGTGGGCGTGAGTATCGAATAACCTCATAGTTCCGTATGTCCGTTTTAGTGGTCTTGGTCGGGTACCGTTCGAGCGATTCGCCGATTCGTACGCCTATACGAACCCCTGCCTGCCTCGCACTGACGTATTGGCTGCTCCAGCACGAAACAGCGGTGAAATCAGGTGTATCAAGGACAATACGATGTTTGCTCCTCGGCGTCAACTGACCACGAGTTTGTGACCGGAGAGCTTTGACACCCGCCATGCGGGCATGGTAGCGTCACCCACTATATATCGGGGCGTTCGATTGAAGCACGAGCCTTCGCGATCAAGTCAGTCTGCATGGTCTATGTTCCGTCGCCGTAACAGGTTGCAACGGGAAGGGCGTGGGCGGTTTACCGTCATGCTCATTCCCCATTCCGAGAATCGAATCGTCAATCTCAGGATTACCGCGCTGGCGCTGGCGGTGATCGCGGTACTCGCCTTCGGCATTGTCTCCGCATTCTTCTATGCATCCACCATATACAGCACCCGTGCCCGATCTCTAGAGCGCCAGACTGAGGATGTCGAGCAGGCGCGGGAAGGACTCGATCAGGTGCGTCAATCGGTTTCCGGTCTACGTACCGGAGCCGAAGAGTTTCGAACTGCCTTGCAGCCCGCGTTCGAGCAGTTCGGTTTGGTCGATGGTGAGACCGACCGCGAAATCGATGGTGTAGGTGACTTCTCCGAGCTCGAACGCTTGCGGGAGGTCGGGGACGAGGAGTTGTTGGAGAATCTGTATGTGAGCGTCGTCTCCGAGCTCCTCGAAGACGTGGCTGAGCCGCTCAGCGAACTCGCCTCGATGATCGAGGCGGAACGGGAGTTCCTGGCGAATCTTCCGGTCCTCTGGCCTTTGGAAAGCGGTCGCGGTCGGGTGGAACGTAACTGGGGGCCCGGTAACGATCCGGTTACGGGTGAGTTTTCTATGAATCAGGGGCTTCGGGTGTGGGATGTTGCAGGAGCACCGGTATTGGCGAGCGCTCACGGCCGCGTGCTCCGTGTGGACTTCGATCCCGACTATTACGGCTGGTATCTCGATATCGAACACGGATACGGATTTCGCACCCGCTATTCGCACCTTCAACAAGTCCGCGTACGGTCGGGTGATCGGGTTACCCAGGGACAGACTATTGCTACGGTTGGCGAGACCGGCCGTGTAGTTGAGCCGCAGCTCGGGTTTGAGATCTGGCTGGGCACTGAGAATGTCGATCCGGACGCATTCCTGACGGTTCGATCATCACTGAGAGATTTTGCCGGCGATGTGCTTCCCGCGGACCTCCGTGGCCCGTAACGCCGGCGGTTGGAGTGAGGCTTAAGCGTGGCTCGAAACAATTCTAATGATGAACGTCTGATAAACTCCCTCGTCGGCGAAGGAACACATTTTCGCGGCGATCTCGAGCTTTCGGGTCTGCTCCGAATCGACGGAGATTATACCGGCAGCATTAACACATCGGGTAAGGTCATAATTGGACACGGGGGGCGCGCCGATTGCAGCATCGAAGCGAGTGTAGTGGTGATCGGTGGCATATTCCGGGGCGAGGTATTCTGTACGACAAAGGTCATAGTGCTCTCTTCCGCGATCGTCATCGGGAACTTACATGCCCCGCGTATGGTGGCAGAAGAGGGCACGATGGTACACGGCCAATGCGTAATTACCGGTGTGGAGGAGTTTGAACGGCGTCGGCGCGGTATGAAAGGAAGCGGTTCGGCTGTACGGCAGGGGGTGTTCCGACCGGCGGAGTCACTCGGACTCGGAGGAGACGACGACCCGTTCGCAGCGATCGATTACGAGCGTGCCGAGCGAGTGAGTGCGTCAATGGATGGTGGGCAGGAGACCGCGAACGGCGAAGGAGACTGAATCCGGATGCTCGATCGAATTGAACCCGGCAGTTACTTCAACGCATTCAACGCATCTGGGGAACGCAAAGCGAAGGAAACCGACAAGCAACGCGCCGATCGCGCGAGGTCAACCGATCACTCGACAGCCACCGACGTGACCGGTGGAGCGAGCACTTCCGCCGAGACTTCGTTCGCTTCGACGGCGTCGGCGGCAGAGCTACACGAAGCGCAAGCTCTGCTTGACGAGATCCACACGCTTGGCGCCGGGTTGAAGCGCAATCCGACGGTGGCGAACCTGAAGGAGTACCGGCAACTGGTACAGCGCTTCATGAACCAGGTGGTTGCAGGGGCATACAGCCTCGACCATCGCGAAAGCGGCGCGGCAATCCTCAAGCGCAAGCGCTTCTCGCTCGTATCGCTCGTTAATCAGAAACTCGACCGTCTCGCCGCAGGCCTCATTCAAACACAGGAGCCGCAACTCGACTTGCTCGAGCAGATTGAGGAGATCTACGGCCTGCTCGTAGATCTGATGCAGTAGCGCTATCGCAGTAGCGCTATCGCAGTAGCGCGACCTTCCGCGGGTCTCGGACCCGATATTTCCCACTGCCCCACACACCAACGGTACCGCACAGCGACTGGAGCGCTCACCGGCCGCTCCGTCCGCTAAGCAGATGTGAGATCGTCCTGGTACTGCAGCCGGTAGAGGTTGTAATAGAGTCCCTTCTCGGCGATCAGCTCCTCATGGCGACCTTCCTCGACAAGATGTCCGTGGCTGAGTACGAGGATCCGATCGGCGTGACGGATAGTCGAGAGGCGGTGTGCAATGACCAGGCTCGTGCGTCCTTCCATCACCCTTAACATCGCTTTCTGTATGAGTTGCTCCGTCTCGGTATCGATATTCGCGGTTGCCTCGTCCATGATGATCACGCGCGGGTCGTGCGCGAGCACCCGGGCGAAGCTGAGAAGCTGCCGCTGCCCGGTGGAGATGTTCGTCGCTCCTTCGTTGAGCTCGGTCTTGTATCCGTCGGGCAACGACTCTATGAAGTCGTGCGCCTGCACGATACGGCACGCCTCGCGAACCTGCCCGTCGCTGAGATCCGCACCGAGCCGTATATTCTCCTCGATCGTCTGACTGAAAAGGAAGACATCCTGCTGAATCGGCTGCACCGTCGTGCGCAGTTCGGACAGCGGCACATCCCGAATGTCGGTACCGTCGAGACGGATGGAGCCTTCCTGAATATCCCACATGCGGGTCAACAGGTTCGCGATCGTAGTCTTACCCGCCCCCGTATAGCCGACAACCGCAACCGTCTCTCCCGGTTCGATCGTGAAGCTCATATCACGGATAACCGGCGTGTCGGCCTTGTAGGCAAAATGAACGTGGTCGAACTCAACCCGCCCTCGAACCGGCTTCGGCAGCGATTGCGTTCCGGTGTCCGGAATCTTCTCCTCGTGATCGAGGATCTGGAAGACCCGCTCACCGCCGGCCATGGCCGATTGGAGGATCGTGAACTGATCGGAGATGCTCATTACCGGTTGATAGAAAAGGCGAATATAGTTGATGTAAGCAATCACCACGCCGAGACTCACCCATCCCTGGACGAAGAAGGTTGCGCCGAAATAGATGATCACCGCTACCGAGACGTTGGAAAGTATGTCGACGACCGGCCGGAACGTAGCCATGACATACATCTCGGTCAGATTTGCCTTCATGAGCTGCTCGTTATCCGACTCGAAGCGATCGGCGGTCTGTTCTTCGCGTGTGAACATCTGAACGACACCCATTCCGGACAGCCGCTCACTGAGATAGGTATTCACGCGACTCACCCAGACCCGTACCTGGCGGAACGCCTCGCGCGCGCGACGCCGGAAAAAGACGAAAGCGATGACCACCGGCGGCAGGCTCAGCGCCGTGACGCTTCCGAGATGCAGACTGAGCAGAAAGAGCGCGATGATTACACCGACCATCCGCGTCAGATCTCGAATCAGGTTGCTGAGCACGTTCTGGAAGAGCTCGTTAATGGTTTCCACATCGTTTGTGATACGGGTGACCATTCGTCCTACCGGATTGCGGCTCAGATAATCGAGGTTCTGGGAGGTGATGTGCCGGAAGAGGGCGAGGCGCATGTCCTTCATGATGCCCTGCCCGGTGAGCGCAAGCAGATATACCTGTATGAAGCTCAAGGAGAGCACTGCGATGAGCACGACGAGGAAGATGCTTGTCATCGTGATGAGCCCGTCGAGGTCCTCCGACCGCACGGTTGCTCGTTCACCGGCGGAGAGCTCCTCAAGGTCGCCGAGCAGTATCACCGCGTTGGCGTCGTCCGAGACGAAGAGTTCCGGGTGCCGCTCCACGACCGCCGCCGTCTCATCATCGACGATACGAAAGAGATAGAAGCGCTCCTCGTCGATGATCTCCTCTTCCATGAGCCGGTCTCGCTGAAGCTCGGTAAGATCGTTGAGACGCTGCTCTTGCACATAGACGTACTCCCCGATCTCGGTCTCATCACCGGTGAGCTCTACCGAGGCGAGATCGTCGTCGTCGACGGCTTCCCGCGGAATCCGTACCCACGCCCGCACGAGAAAATCGTCGACGGTGCGCTGAATCACGATCGGGATCGAGAGCTCTCCGACGGTGGCCAACACCAAAGCACCTACGGCGATCAGGAAACGCCGGCGGTACGGTGCGAGGAAGCGCAGCAGCCGCCGCATGAGCTCCGGGTTGTAGCCGGATATGACCTTTTCATCATCCATCGTCATCGTCGTGCCCTATTCCTCGGCCTCGAGCCGTTGCAGTGCCGCGATCTCCGCATAGAAACCGTCTTCGTCCTGTATGAGCTCGGTGTGAGTTCCGTGCTGAACAACCTTCCCGTGCTCGAGTACCACGATCCGGTCGGCGTTCTTGAGGGTCGACACGCGGTGGCTCACGATTATGCTCGTCTTTCCGCGACGTTCCTCGAGGAGCTGATTCAGAATTCGTTCCTCGGTTTCGGTGTCTACGGCGCTCAGAGCGTCGTCGAATACGAGTATGCCGCGGCCGGTCCCGAGCGCCCGCGAGATGCTCACCCGCTGTTTTTGGCCTCCGCTGAGCGTTATTCCGCGCTCGCCGATCTGTGTGTCCCAGCCGGCGGGGAAGTTCTCCACGTCACGGTCTATGGTCGAGATCTCGGCGACGCGAAGAACCGCGCCTTCGTCGGGATGCTCCATACCGTATCCGATGTTGTCCCGCACCGACTGCGAGAAGAGGAACGTATCCTGGGCGACCACCGCAAACTGCGCTCGCAGCCAGTTGAGATCGTAGTCGCGTACATCGATTCCGTCGAGAAAGACCGTTCCGCGCGGCGGATCGAGCAATCTCGGGAGCAGTTTCAGAAGCGTGCTCTTCCCTGATCCGGTGCGACCGAGAATTCCGAGAATGCTGCCGGCCGGTAGGTCGATCGAGACGTTCTTCAGCGCCGGTACCGGCGAACCGGGGTAGGTGTAGCTGAGGTTCGAGATGCGGATGTCACCGGCGACTTCCGGCTGCACGCCGTTTTCCGGACTCGTTATGTCCGGCTCTTCGGAGAGGATCTGATTCACCCGGGCGAGGCTCGCCCCGCCGCGTTGGATCAGGTTGACGGTGAAGCCCATGCCGAGCATCGGCCAGATCATCATCTCCAGATAGCTCAAAGTCGCAACGAAATCGCCGGCGGAGATATCTTCGAGGACGACCGCCTCACCGCCAAATCGCAGGAGCAGCAGCGAAGTGGCCCCCGAGAAGAAGGTGACCATCGGAAAGAACATCCCCCAGATGCGCACCAGCCGCATGTTCCGTTCCTGGTAGTCCTCGTTCGCATGCCGGAACCGCTCGAGGAAGTAGTTGTGCTTCACGAAACTCTTGATAACGCGAACGCCGGAGAGTGCCTCCTGACTCTGATCGCTGAGTACCGAGAAACCTTCCTGCACCGCCCGGAAACGGTTCCCGATGACCTTTCCGAGGCCAAGGACGAGAAAGGTAATGAAAGGCAGGGGAATGATGACGATGAGCGCGAGGCCCGGATTCTGAATGAAGAGAATCGTGAGAATCGCGATCGTCATCATTATGCCGTCGGTCAACGCCACGAGCGCCATGCCGCTCGCCATACGGATAGCGTTCATGTCGTTCGTTGCGCGCGCCATGAGATCGCCGATCCGGTTGCGGCCGTAGAAGGTGCTCGAGAGAGTGAGCAGGTGTCCGAAAAGCCGGTCACGCAACTCCTTCTCGATGCGGCGGCTCGCTCCGTGAATGAAGTAGCGCCAGCCGAAGCGCGCGACGCCGATTACGACCGCCACTCCGATCAGTCCGCCCATGAGAGCGGCGACCTCACGCAGAACGATGTCGCCGGCCGCGATCATATCTACGGCGACCCGGATGAACTGAGGTATAACGAGCATACCGCCACTGGTGACGAGCAGCATGAGTATGCCCGCGATATACGCGCGGCGATACCGCCTCACGTACGGCAGTAGAGTCCGGTATTCCTTAAGCATGCGATTCCTCTTCTCGCCACCGCTCGACCTGCTCGCGGATCAGTTGCTCCGCGTGGCGGATGCGTTCGTTGAGTGAGTGTCGATCGGTGGGCTCCGGTAGTTGTGCGAGCTTTCGAACTCGATAGACGCTCTGCCCGAATTGGGTAACGATCTCCCTAAGGTACCGCAAGCGGTAGCCACCGTGAACCGCGCAAACGAGAATCGGGAGTCGGACCTCGTTCATGAGCACGCGGATAGCGCCGCTGCGAAACGGCAGCACCTTACCCCCTCGAGATCGGGTGCCCTCCGGGAAGACGACCGGCGAAACGCCTTTCTCACGTGCCATACGCCCGATCCGCCGGATTTCCGAGAGACCGACCTCCACCTTTCCCGAACGTGGTACCATGGCGTGTTGCTGCAGGCGCAACGCTTCGGACGCCCCGGGGAAACCGCGTCGCAGCTCACGTTTCGCAATGAAGCGAAGATCGAGCTCCGGGAGAGCGGCCCCGATCGCCACGATATCGATCAGACTCTGATGGTTGCTGATGATCAAACACGGAGAAGGCGGTGGCTCGATGAGCTGTGACGAATACTCAATTCGGAAGCCGGTCGACAGATGCGCAACAGCGAACAGCTGCCGGCACCACAGCGGAAGGCGGCGTTGCAGATATGCGCGTGCCCATCGCCTGCTGATGGCGTCGCGAGTTTTCATCGAGAGGTCCCAGTAGAACAGCATCGAAATCGCGTAGATTATGAAGACGAGTTTACCCAAGGCATTTCCCTAAACGTATACTTCCGGAACCGGGTGGACGGTTCTCAGTGTGCACGAAATCGACCGACGTGCGAAGCAGGCGCTATCGAACTTTCGTCACAGATTTTCTTAAGCATTGACTCGAAACGAGTTATCTGGTAGCTTTCGCGCTCGATACTACACAGAGAATAATAGTCGACACAGAACGGAGGATTCCATAGTGGCTAAGAGCTCGGCGCAGAAGCGTCACGAACAAAGCGAGAAGCGAAGGCTGCGTAACCGCCAGGTGCGGAGTAGTGTGCGGACCGGCATTCGCGGATTCAACGGGGCGCTCAGCGCGGGAGATACCGCGGCGGCGGAAACGCAGCTGGCGAGTGTCGAAAAACTGCTCGACTCCGCGGCGGGGAAAGGTGTGTTCCACAGGAACACGGTAGCCCGCACGAAATCACGACTCAATCGGAAACTCAACTCACTGCGTGCATCATCCTGACGAGGAACTCGTGTCGGTTCCACGGCCGCAAGCAATCTTTCGTGAAGAGATAGGAGCGTCAGGGGTGTCAGAAGAAAACGGTAAGCTTACTAAGGCCGAGATAGTCGAGAGTATTGCCGAGACATCACGGTGCAGTAAGAAGGATATCCACAAGATCATCGACTCGTTTTTCGACGAAGTGAAGACGGCGCTGATAAACGACAGAACGATCGAGTTCCGCGGATTCGGCACCTTCGAGATCAGAACGCGAAAAGGACGCGAGCGGGCGCGGAATCCGAAGACGGGCGAGACGGTTCGCGTGCGTAATCACGGTGTCGTCGTTTTCCGCCCGGGCAAAGAGCTTAAGCAGGCTTCCTGGCCGTTAAGGGAGTAGCCGGGACAAATGGCGGCGAAGTCGGGAAAGAGAAAGGGTAGGCCAGGAGCTCGCTCGCAAGGTGCAAGAAGCGGTTCTTCCGTTCCCGCCCACGGCGATCGGCAGCGACCGGTGACAACAGCGGCGAAACGCGCGGCCGGGCGGAGCACACTCTTCGATCTTCTCTTACTGGCAGCTTCAGCGCTCCTATTCACCTTCAGCTTCCCTCACTTTCTCGGCAGCTCGGGGTGGTGGCCGCTGGCATACGGAGCGATTGCGCCCGCGGTCTACATCGTAAATCGATCCAGTCTGCGACGTGCAGCTGTCTATGGGCTCGCGTACGGTCTTGTCAGTTACATGCTTCACAACTACTGGATCGGCAGTTTTCACGTGCTGGCGATTCTCATCGTTCCGCTGATCTACGGCGTCTACTATCTCGTACTCTTTCCGCTGCTTCGGCTGGCGAAGCGATTCTTTCCGAGAAACGGGTATCTCGTCCAAACGGCTATCTGGGTCGGTTATGAGTATCTGCGCACCCTCGGGTTCCTCGGTTATGCATACGGCATTCTGGGATACTCGCAATACCGGATTCCGGCGCTCGTGCGTTTCTCGAGTGTCACCGGTGTCTGGGGGGTGTCGCTGCTTGTCGTGCTTCCGTCGATGCTGTTGGCCACCATTCTCCTGAGCGTCAAGGCGGAAGATCTCTCCGGCACCTTGCGTCGAGCGCTCCAACGGTACCGCATCGATCTCGGAGCATACGCGGCTGCTCTCGTAGCGGCGCTGATCGTCGGCGGCATCGCGTTGCGCACCGATTACTCGGAGAGCCGCATGTGGCGAGTCGCACTTGTACAGCAGGATGTCGACCCGCACCAAGGTGGGCTTGCCGCATATGAGGAGAGTCTTCGTCGTTCAATACGACAGAGTGAGGCCGCGCTCGCCGAAGATAATTCGATCGAGGCGGTGATATGGTCGGAGACGAGTTTTGTGCCGCCGATCGGTTACCATTCCCAGTTTCGCGAAAACCCCGATACGCTGGCACTCGTTAATCGTATCCGCGCCTTCATGGCGGAGCAGACGGTCCCGTACATAATCGGAAACAGCGACGCGCGGCGGGAGCGTCAGGCAGACGGCAGCGTCTCGCGAGTCGACTACAACGCCACGCTGCTCTTCGATGAAGGGCGAATCGTGAGGACGTACCGAAAGGTACACCTCGTTCCGTTTACCGAGCATTTCCCGTACGACGGCATCTTTCTCGGCTGGATGCGCAACATACTGCTCGAGTTCGATACGCATTTCTGGGGTGAGGGCACCGAATACACCGTCTTCGAGACCTCCGATGGAGTACGTTTCGCTACTCCTATCTGTTTCGAGGATACCTTCGGTTACCTTTCGCGGGAGTTCGTTCGAGAGGGGGCCGAGGTAATTGTCAATCTTACGAACGACCGCTGGGCGAACAGCGTGTCCGCCGCGATGCAGCACTTTGCGATGTCGGTGTTTCGCGCGGGTGAGAACCGACGAACCATGGTACGCGGGACGAACGGCGGGATTACCGCTGTCGTCGACCCGAACGGTGTCATCAAGGCGATCGATGAGCCGCTCGTTGAGAGTTACTTAATCGCGGACGCCCCGGTGTACACCGCCTCGGAGACGATCTATACGCGGTTTGGCGACTGGTTCGCTTTCGTCGTGTTGGCCGGGGCGGCGGTCTCGATGGTGATCGGAGCGGTAATCGATGGACGACGGCGGTAGTCCGCTCGTCTCAGAGACCTCAATTGACAAGCAGGAGTCGTCCGATAAAGAATCGGCAGCGACGAAATGGAAAGAAACGAGACGATTCTGATCGTCGATGATGAGCCGATTAATCTCGACTTCTTCGAGGTAATGCTCTCGAAGCTCGGTTTCGACGTATGCCGCGCCTCCGACGGCGAAGAGGGATTGCAGCAGGCCCTCGAGATGAAGCCGGATCTCATCGTTGTCGACAATATTATGCCGCGGATGACCGGCTGGGAGATGACGCGAGCACTGAAGAACGACGCCGAATACGAAACGATCCGCGACGTTCCGGTGATCATGTTCTCGGCCATGGACGATGTGAAGGACAAGATCGAAGGCTTTGAGCTCGGCGTAGAGGACTACATCACCAAGCCGTTCAACTTCTCCGAGGTTCTTGCCAGAATCAAGGCGGTATTGCGACACCGTGAAATGGCCGAACAGGTGGTGAGACGGGAGCGACGAATTGCGGTTACGCAATCGTTGAACAAGTCACTCGTCTATTTCACCGAGAAGCTTCGCGATCCTATGATCGAGCTGCGTGCCCGAGCGGATGTCTTGCCGCTCGATGACCGGCAGGCGCTCGAGGATTTTGTGGCCGAGGTAAAGCGGGAAGCCGACTCGACCATCGCTGCGCTCGACGCGCTTCAAAGCGAGATCGATGATCTCACGAGACAGGGTGACGAGATAAGAGACGAGGAAGTCACCGTCGAGGTGCTCGATCGGAAGTATCGTGAGCGCTTTGAGACCGGCAAGAAACACTGAACGGACGGGTACGGTGGTCAGCGAAGAGAAACGCGCCGCGTGCGAGAAGTTCGCCGAAGGCAGACGTCACTACAAGCTTCGTGACTTCGAGCAAGCTCTCGCTTGCTTTGAGTCGGCGCTCGAACACGAGCCGAACGACGGGCCGTCACAGGTGTATGTCGAGCGCTGCAGGCACTATCTCGAGCATCCGCCTCCCGTGGATTGGGACGGAGTGTTCGAAATGCAAACTAAGTAGGAAGCGGTGAAAGCGTAACAATGGCACGTAATCAAGTAGGAAAGGCGCCGCGCACGGCGACACGCATCGGCACCGGCACGCTTCTCAAGGGGAAACTGCGCTTCCGGGAATCGCTTAGCATCAAGGGTTCGTTCGAAGGCGAGATCGAGTCCGACGGAATGCTCTACATTCATGAGAATGCGGTTGTCCGCGCAGATGTACGGGCACGAACCATCGTGATCGGCGGCACACTTCGTGGTAATGCGCACGCGACCGAACGGGTTGAGATGCTTCCTGCGGCGAAGGTGTACGGGAACGTCCGAACTGCACGAGTCCGCATCGGCGAAGGTGTCGTTTTCGAAGGGAAGTGTGAGATGATCAAGAATGTGAACGCGGTCGATATCTTCGCAGTTCCCGCGAATCAACTCCGAAAGAGCGTCCAGGGCGTCTTTCAGTCGGAGGATTAGAGTCCAATCTTCCGAAGTTCGGACACCCAGTCGGCGAATGCACGCGTGGTGAACAGTTGCCCGAGATCGCGGACACCGCTCGCGGCGTAGTACTGCGTAGTTGACAGGTGCTTCGCATGGAGATATGATTCTTATGTGATCTTGAGTGGAGGTTCCGCCTCCCGCTTGAGCTCAGTCAAGCCCTTTTTACGGCGGCTCCCTGCGAACATCGTGGATTCCACATAACGGCATAATAGAGAACGGGCTACACTGTAGCGTTTCCTATGCAGGACGATCACAAACGAGAGCATATCCCGACAGTAGTAACTGCCCAGCTACGAGCCAAAGATGAACCAACCCAGATCGATGACAATGCAGAACACCTGGAGTGTTGAATGGCATCAATGCGAATAAGACGAAATGCACACGACGGCTCCGACGGAAGTGTTCCATCGGACGAGGCACAGCAGGAGTTCGAAATGACCACCGAGGGTGGAAGTGACGAAACGACCGGCGCCGACGAGAACGATTCGTCCAAAGGTCGCGCGACCGTTCGGAAGAAGCGAGTGCGTGCCACAAAGTCGAAGGAAGATCCCGAGTCCGACAACGACGAGGAACGGGACCGTGCATCGGAGAGCTCGGAAGAGGCCGGAACCAATGGAAGCGGCGAGGAGCCGCGGCGCGGCGGAAACCGGAGTCGATCAGGACGTCGGAGAGGTGGACGCAACTCCGGCGGTGGAGGTAACAACGGTGGGGGAGGTACCACACCGACCAGCCCTCCGCCGACGTTGAATACCGGCGATTACCGAACGGCTACCGACTGGGAGTACGACGGGAAGGCGCTGTCGATAAACGACCTCATCTGGATGAACCTCAAGGATCTTCGAAGCTTCGGCGCCAAATTCGGGATTAGCCACGACAACCTGATTTCGATGAAGAAACAGGAGGTCGTGTTCGCCATTCTGAAAGCTCATACCGAGCGGAATGGAAACGTCTACGCGTATGGCTCACTGGAGATCCTGCCTGACGGATACGGCTTCCTGCGCAGCCCGCAGAACTCGTATCTTTCCGGCCCGGATGACATCTACATCTCGCCTTCACAGATCCGTCTGTTCAATCTGAAGACCGGCGATACCGTTTACGGTCAGATTCGTCCCCCTAAAGAGGGAGAGCGATTCTTCGCGATGCTTCGCGTCGAGACGGTTAACTTCGACAACCCGAGCGTTGCACAGTCGCGGATACCGTTCGATAACCTCACACCGCTCTATCCGGATGTTCGCCTCAACATGGAGACGGCGAAAGGTGACCCGGCGACCCGTATGATCAACCTCTTCTGCCCCATCGGCAAGGGGCAGCGCGGTTTGATCGTCAGTCCACCCCGTACGGGAAAGACGGTGTTGCTGCAAAAGATAGCGAACGCGATCACCGAGAATCACCCCGAGGTCTACATGATCGTTCTGCTTATCGATGAACGGCCGGAAGAGGTCACCGATATGCAGCGGAACGTGAAAGCTGAAGTAGTTGCCTCGACGTTCGACGAGCAGGCCACCCGCCATGTGCAGGTCGCCGAGATGGTGCTCGAGAAGGCACGGCGGCTCGTTGAGCACAAGAAAGACGTGGTGATTCTGCTTGACTCAATCACTCGACTTGCGCGGGCCTATAATCAGACCGTTCCGACCAGCGGCAAAATCCTCTCCGGTGGTGTCGACTCGAATGCCCTTCACAAGCCGAAACGTTTCTTCGGAGCGGCTCGGAATATCGAGGATGGAGGGAGCCTCACCGTCGTAGCGACCGCGCTGATCGAAACCGGCAGTCGCATGGATGAAGTCATTTTCGAGGAGTTCAAGGGTACCGGCAATATGGAGATCATTCTCGATCGCCGACTCGCCGATCGCCGACTCTTCCCGGCGATCAACATTAAGCGTTCCGGAACCCGAAAAGAAGATCTGCTGCTCACCGAAGAGGAGCTGAACAAGATGTGGGTTCTCCGAAAGGTGATCAATCCCATGGACGATGTGGAGATCATCGAATTGCTTGTTGACAGGCTTCGGAAGACCAAGAACAATGACGCGTTCCTCAGATCCATGAATACCTCGACGGTCGGCGAGTAGGATCTGATACTTAAGGAGATAGCATCGTGAAGAAAGGAATACACCCCGAGTATCGACCGGTAGTTTTCAAGGACAGCTCGACCGGAACCATGTTCCTGACCCGGTCGACGGTGGAAACGAGCGAGACCGTCCAGTACGAGGACGGGCACGAATACCCGCTTTTCACCGTGGAAATCTCCAGCGCATCACACCCGTTCTACACCGGGAAACAGCAGCTGGTTGATACGACCGGTCGTGTCGAGCGCTTCAAGAAGCGTTACAATATCAAGAACTGATCAGGTCGAAAGCCGATCCGAAACGCGTCGCGGTACGCGACACTTGCGACTGCCGCCGCCGTTGCGACGATCATCAGCCAGGCGAACAGATCACCGATCCGGTGATAGGTCGTAAGCGGTGCATCGGCGTAGATAGGAACCTCTACCGATAACGACGCGGCCTCGAACATCGGAAGCGAGGCGGTCTTCGCTCCGTTGCGGTCGACGACTCCCGTAAGCCCGGAGTTGGTCGAGCGTATAAGTGCGCGCCGGGCTTCGATTCCCCGGAAACGCGCCGCGACGAAGTGTTGGTACTGAGCGGAGTCTGTCTCCGACCAGGCGTTGTTGGTCAGGTTCACCAGTACGTCGGCCCCGGATCGGGTCAGATCGCGTACGACCGGCGCGAAGGCATCCTCGAAACAGATCGGCGCTGCGGCCTTGACCATACCGTTACGGGTCGACAGCTCGAAGACCGTTTGTTCGCTTCCCATCGCCCACACCGCTTGCAGCCCGACAACCTCCCTGAAGAAGTTTCGTACGAACGCAAGCTCCCAGAACGGTATGTGCTCGGCGAACGGAACAAGCTGCTGCTTTCCGTATCGTTGGAGCACGTCTCCGGTACCCGGCTCGATGAGTAGCGCAGCATTCCACGACTCGCCGCTTTCGTCATCGATCACGTACGGGCTTCCGGTCATGAGGGGTATCTCGAGATCGGCTATGAAGTCGGTAAGCGGGTAGTCGGCCGGGGTTCGGTTGTAGTATCCGTCCCGGTATTCGTGATACGGAAATCTGAGGGAGTTCTCGCTCCAGACGAGGAGATCGTGTTCACCGCGAGCGAGCCCCTCGAGAGACAGCTGCTGTAATCTGTCGAGCGTATGGCCGAGATTGCCTGCTGCCCATGAGTCGGTGTTCTGTTGCACGAGAAGGGCGCGCAAGGTGTCGGTGGGCTCTGCCGACTCATTCAGCCGCTGATGTCCGTAGACGAAGGCAATTGCAAAGAGCCCGGCTGCCACTACAACGTGGGCTACTTGTGGTGCGTTAGCGTACGCTCTTACCGCACCGGCGATTCGACGGAAGAACGTGTCGAGTGGAGCGGTGGACCGCTCGTGCGGAGACGCAGGCGGCGCGGCGCCGACAATTCTGCCGGAGAGTGGCTGTGTCTCGCGCATCTTACCTATCCAGATTTCGGCCAGGGCGGCGTTCGCGTACACCACGAGAAATGTGAGTCCGTAGACGCCGGTGATATCGGCGATCTGCATTGCCGGCAGGACTCCGCCAAAGGAATACGCGGCGAGACCCCACGGGTATCCGAGATAGCCGATGCTCTTCAATAGCTCGTAACCGGTCCACGCGGCGGTAAAAGCAAGTGGGCGGATGTGGCGAGGCAAGCGAAGGATGGTGTACAATACGGCGGCGAGCAAGGCATTGTAACCGATATAACCGACCGTAGGGCCGCCGAGTGTCCATGCGGAGAACTCTCCGAAATTTGCCAGCCAGTAGTTGGAGAGCATGGTTGATATTGCGCCGAAGACCGCCCCGGAACGTATTGCCGACCGAATATCGGCGGCGAATAGAAACGCGGCATAGAGCGGGATGAGACTTACAATGCCGATCGCAGGGCTGCCGTATGGAAGAAATTCGTTCGGAAGCGCGGCGGAAAAGACCACCGCGGAAATGAACGCGAGCGTGGGTGCTCTCATACGCATTTGGATGATATACTGCCTTTCCGGTATTCGGCAACGGTAGCTGAATATAGTCTATTGTATCGTTTAGCAGGGGATTTTGATGGCAGACAGCGACGTACGGATGTTACACAGCGCCGAATACAACACTCCGCCGAAGGTCGTCGCCTTTGCTCCGGGCGTCGTACACCTTCTCGGTGAGCACGTCGAACGGGCCGGTGTTCCGACCCTCTCGCTGGCGCTTAATCGAGGTGTTCATGTCGCCGTGAGTCCACGCCGCGATTTGAGCCTTCGTTTCTACGCGCCCGATTTCGGCGAGCGCAAACGAACCGGAGTGGCGAGCATTAAGCCCCGTCGAGAAGATCGATGGGCAAACGTACCGAAAGGTGTAATCGCGTACGCGCTTTCGCGCGGCCACCGCATGAAAGGGCTCGACATTACGATCATGGGCGACGTGCCGATAAGTCGGGGCCTGGCATCCAGCACCGCGGTATGTGTTGCGATGGCGCTCGCCCTCGAGTGCCTGCTCGATCTGCCGAGAGGCAGTATCGATGCGGTACGGGCGGCCGAACATGCGGAGAGGGAGTACGCGGGTATGCGCCCGAGCGAGGCGGACGCAGCGGTCAGTTCGCTTGCCGATCCCGGCCCGGTGGTCATCTATCGACACGGCAGTCGCCGCATCGAGCCGGTCGGGCCGATCCCGAGTAGCGCCGTGCTGCTGCTCATCGACTCGCAGGTGCCGCCCGAACCGGATGACGAGAAAGACTTCGGAGCGCGCGATAGCGTGCTGCTCGGTTGCGCGGATGTCGATCCGGACCGAGCGGTATCTTCGCCGAATAACGAGGCCAATGGCCAGGAGAATGCAGGCGGTGGAAACGTTCGCGATGTCCAGAACGACTTGAACGACCGGCTTGAACAGTTACCGCCTCGTGAGCGACGAACATGTCTGCACGTCATGAACGAAGTCGAACGGGTTGAGCTGGCGAAGGACTCTGTTCTCAAAGGAGATGCGAACGCCCTCGGGCGTTTGATCAGTCGCTCGCACGACAATATTGGCGATCTTCTCGAGCTCAGTTGCCCTGAACTCGATTGGCTTGCGAAGCACACTTGCGACATTCGTGGTGTCTATGGCAGCCGTCTGACCGGTCCCGGTCTCGGCGGCTACCTTGCGACGCTGACCTCTCGTGACGCTACGGAAGCGATCCGCACTCGTCTCAACGATTACGAGCGAATCTTCGGGTTTGAAACGGACTGGATCGAAGTTGACAAAGGTTCGCCCGCACAGGTTCACGAAACGGCGAAATAGCGATACAGTGTGCTCAACTGGGTAGGGGAGCATGAATATTCTGATCACCAATGACGACGGCATCGAAAGCCCGGGTCTGCAGGCCCTGGTCGAAGCGCTGTCGCCGTCCCACCATGTCGATGTCATTGCGCCCGACGGGGAGCGCAGTGGTATGTCGCATTATCTCACCATGAAAGACGCGATCCGCTGTCGCCGGATCGGTGGGCACGGGTATGTGATCAGCGGTTCGCCGGCCGATTGCGTGATTCTCGGCGTGCTCGGTGTACTCGATCGCCGACCCGACGTTGTGCTGTCGGGCATAAACCTCGGTGCGAATCTCGGAACCGACGTTGTCTACTCCGGTACGGCTGCGGCGGCCCGGCAAGCGGCTTTCATGGGTATTCCCGGCGTCGCGTTGAGCCTGACCGATTCCCGGCCTCCTTACAATTTCGTGCCGCTCGTACGTTTCGTATCGGAACACCTGCATGAGCTGATCCGTCTCTGGGATAGCGAGCATTTTATCAATGTAAATGCGCCGAACCGCGAAGGCGAGGAGTTGCCGGTCGTCCTTACACGCTTGAGTCGCAGGCACTACGAGGACCAGCTTCGCAACCATCCGGGTGACGATGGTGAGACCTACTATTATCTCGACGGCGCTCCGAGCAAGAACGGAGTAGTACCGGGCACCGATTGGGCTGCGGTCGAATCAGGCTTCATTTCTTTGTCACCGGTGTCGATACATCCAGTTGAGCATTCCGATGTCGGCGACTATCGGGAGGCCGCGTTTCTGGTCTGACGGAGGGTGTCAGGAGTGGACGAAGCGATCCGTC